>CAYMPR010000045.1:0-6847 GCA_964392385.1 uncultured Christensenellaceae bacterium
CCTAAAATTGCCCAATTATATATATAATGATATAATAAAAAATAGGGTTTAAGGGATAAACTGTTCTTGATTAAAATTATGGAGAAAATTAAATGGAAGAAATGAATTGGCAAGCATACGAAAAAGGCGAGGAAGTTAAAACTAATGAGGTTTTGATGGATTTTACTATTAAAAGCACATACTCAGAGAAGTTTCTTTTAAAATATGCTTGGGCTAGCACACTTAAGTTTCCTATTATTCTTTTTCATATTATTGCAATGCTTGCTTTTATTGGTATAGGAATTTATTACTTGATTTCTGGGAGTACTACATATATGGGTATTGTCTTACCGGTTTTTGGAGTAATACTCATTCCCGGTATGATATTTATAGCTAATATTAGTATGGCTAAAACTATGAAGAAAGAGTATGAAAAATATGGGCTTATAGGTGATTTTGTAGTTGATTATGTGTTTTTAGACAAAATAGTTATGAATAATTCTTGCACTAAGATGGTTAGTATTATCGATTATAGTGAATTAAAAAAATGCTATAAGTCACTAGGGCTAATAATAATTGAAACCGCAAAGGGCTTTAGAATAATTTTGGATCAAAAAGGGTTTTTGAAGGGGGATAAAGAAAACTTTATTATTGAAATTAAAAAAATTATTAAGCAAAATAAAAACGTTAAAGATAATCAATAACATATAAATAGTTATGTTTTTATTGGTGAAATATAAAAACCCGTCGATATAAGACGGGTTTTGAAATAGGTGGTGATATTTGGTTAAGCTAGATTATTCTATTCTGCCCATTCTGAGTCTTCTACAATGAATTTACGGAGATAACTCTCGATAGATTCTAGCATTGCTCTTACTGTCTTTTCGTCTTCATCATTTCCTCTAAACCCAACACTAAAGGTGATGTCGCCATTAAATGTGGTAAGTGCTACTTGTATATATGGCTTAAATTTTATTGCTCCAGAAAACCATGCGTCAACGGCCTTAATCCCACCTTCTAATGTGTAGTTATCAGGATTAATTGGTCCAATATTAGACATTCCAATTAATGGATTTTGATACCCAAGTTTTATTGCCACTTCTGCAAGTTTTTGTGGGAGTATTCCATAAGCAAGCTTTAGTAGCGGAAGAGAGTATAAACCATTATGTTCATCTGCTTTAGACCTTTCCAGCGATTTCATAACTTTTATAATTGTTCTGGTCATATCATCTGCTGGCTCTTTCTTAACTGTGCATGGCATAAATCCAGTCATGTTAGTTAGCCCTAAAGTATCTTTTTCGAGCATATATTTTCTAAGATTTATCATTGAGGGAATAGTAATACTATTATCAGCTGCTGGATCAATTGTACATATATCAAAGAGAGTTTTAAAATATGCTGCTAAAAATATGTCATTCATTGAGGCGTTGAATTTTTTACCTTTTGCTTTTGCCTCATTAAAAACGGAACTATCGACTTTATGTAAAATAAGACGAGGTGAATCATCAAGTGCATCATCTGTATAGGGGAAAGTGGTTTTTCCCTTAACTTCACTGACATTTTTAAAAAGGACTTTAGCTTTTAGTTTTTCCGTAAAAGGCATATCTTTGTATACTTGATCGGCGGCTCTAGTTCCTTGTTTAATATCAATAGTTAGCTCACCGGTTTTTTTGTAATTATTATAGTTTTCCACGATTTTTTTAGTAAAATAGAATAAATCTCCGCCATCAAAACACATATGATTAGTTAACATCGCAAGTGTATCTTTGCCGTGAGAGCGAATAACCCTAACCTTTATTTGTAATTTATCAGTTGCTATAATTGGAAGAGTAATAAATCCGTTTAAATATTCTACTGGTTCTTCAGTAACTACTAACTCGAAAAAGTCTTCAAGGTTAAACTTACGGTTTACTTTCCAAAATGGCTTAACAAATCTATCTTGGAAAGATGAGTGTAATACAGGAACCTTTTGTAGTATTCCGAGTAAAACTTCGCCAAGAGCCTTTTCATCTATAGTTCCATCAAAATAAAAAACAGAATGAACGGTACAATCATAATAATTTCTGAATAGATATTGCATTTTATCCCACATTTCAGCTTTTAATCTTCTTTTTGCCATTTTGTTCCTCCATAAAAAGTTCTTATACTATAAATACGTTTAAAATTAAAAAAGGTTGGAAAGGATACAATACATTTTCATATAGAATCATAATATTAGTATATATAAATAACTATATTTTATCAATTTGTATTTCCAAAACAAATGATAAGATAAAAACAGTTAGGTTGACAAAAAAAAGCAAAGAACATACAATTAGAATATAAAAATTTAGGAGAAACTCTATTGGAAAGTATGATATTAGATGGAAAAGCATTAGCTAGTAAAATCGAAGAGAAGCTAAAAATTAGAGTAGCAGACATTATTGAAAAAACAGGTATAATCCCTATACTAGCAACAATAATTGTTGGTGATGATGTGGCTTCTGTAACATATGTCAAAATGAAGGGAAATGCTTGTAGACGCGTGGGAATAGAGCCACTAAAAGTGGAACTTCCTTCTTCTACAACTACCGAGGATTTATTAAAAGAAATAGATAGATTAAATAAAGATGATAGGGTATGTGGAATTTTGCTTCAACACCCAGTTCCCAAGCATATAGATGAGCAGAAATGCTTCAATTATATATCAATTGATAAAGATGTTGACGGAGTTAATGTAGCCTCTTTTGGAGCCGTTACAATGGGCCTTAGAGGGTATAGATCCGCAACACCATATGGAATTATTACGATACTTAAAGAATACAATATTCCCCTTGAAGGAAAGCATGTGGTAGTAATTGGAAGAAGTGCTATTTTAGGGAAGCCAGTTTCTATGTTGCTCCTAAATGAAAATGCTACAGTGACAATTTGCCACTCAAAAACAATTAACCTCCCTGATGTTGTTAAAACTGCAGATATTATAGTTGCTGCAGTTGGGAAACCCCTATTTGTAAAGGCTGATTGGGTAAAAAAAGGTGCAGTACTTATTGATGCAGGCTATAACGCAGGAAATGTAGGGGACATAGATTTAATTAACTGTGCACCGCTAAGTTCAGCTTATACTCCAGTTCCTGGTGGAGTAGGTCCTATGACAATAACTATGTTAATGAGCCAAACAGTTGATTCTGCAGAAAGAAAGTATTTGTAATTTATTCATCTCTCAAATGAAACTATATAAAGACAAACCCCACAAGAAAACTCTAGTGGGGTTTTTAAATGCTCATTGTTTACTTATTTTTAATATCTTTTTCTAAATAAGAATGCTCCAAATCCAATTACTACTATTAATGCTATTATTCCAATAATTGCATATAAGAACACATTGCTATTTGTTTCCGATAAGAAGGATATGCTTGTAATGTTGTCTCCAGTAATTGTTACATAGCCACCTTCCTCGACAGTTAATTCATATGAGGAGTAAACCCCATTTTGAGCAACCAATACTTGGACTGTTTCATTGCCTTCTACTGCACTTGGCACCTTAATCCTAATTGAGGAAATTCCTTTTTCTACGACACTTTGATCGGAAGCATTAATTACCGTGAGATTGAAGCTTCTTATTACATCTTGATATCTTGTTAAGTGGTCTTGAATTTCTTTGCTATTTGTATCGGCCTTTTCAAGGGAAAGTATTAACTCTGGTTCAAATCCATCATCAGTTACCATAGTTGCATCAATACCATTTGCTTCGCTTTGCAATTTATCTTTATAAATTGAAACAGTTACCACAACCTCTGGAGGTGCATAATATTCTTCAGATTCAGGGGCAGTTAAAGTAACAATATATCTTCCCGGGTTAACAAAGGCATTTTGTACTTGAACTCCGTTTACAAAGAATATTACATCCTCGCTACTTGAGCACGTTGCATCGATGGATCTTGCATTACCGTCATAAGTAAATATAAGATTTAGAGGATCAGTTGTGATTTCCGAGGAGTACTTGAGTATTGTATATATTCCATTAACAAAAGTAACTAGATAATTAGCGTTATTATATGTTCCAGTTAACTCATAGTGTCCCATACTCTTTCCTGCTTCTTTAGCTATTTGCACATTTAATACGGATTTACTTTCGTTAGGGGCTAAAGAGCCGGTAGTGATTTCAAAAGCAGATTGGTTAACTATAAGTTGAGCTTCATTTTCAACGTACATGTTTTGTTGATTTTGAAGAGTTATTGTTATTTCTCTTTGAGTAATTGTATAAGTGCCATTAATAAAAGTTACATCATAATTTGAGTTCAAAATAGTATTGCCAAAGATAGTATACACGCCAACAGTCTTAGCTGAACCACCACCACGAACTAATGAGCCAGAGAACGTATCACCAGTTACTATGCTGCCTTGAGTTACTGAATAGGTTAAAGGAATAGCGGGATTGCCATATACTTGAGTTAAATTGTTAGCTTGTAAAGTAATCGGTCTTTTTACAATCGTATATTTATCCTCATTATCTATTAAGGTTATATTGTAATTTGGATTACTTGAAGGTAGTTCGCCAAGGGTTATGTCATAGGTACCAACATCAGTTCCACTTCTTCCAAGTTTTCCATATAAAGTAGTTTCTTGGTAAGCTAAAGATCCAGAAATAATCTCATATGTTACTTGAGTAACCATATCTCCATAGATTTGTGACACTGCAGTTGGGGTTATTGTCAAATCTCTCTTAGTTATTGTGTATTTTATCCCTGAAGTATAAGACAATTGATAGTTCTTGTTTCTTCCATTATTGTTATCAAGAGTGCCTTGTAAAATATCATATACTCCCACCATGATTGTGTCTTCTCTTGTCAGTTCTCCCTCTAATACATCGGTGCCAATAAGAGCTCTACTAAGTGCATATGAAAGGGCTAAAGGATCTTCACCATATTGTCTAGTAACAGCATTAGGAGTAATAGTTACAGCGACCTTTGTGATAGTATAAATTGCTCCAGTAAAGTTTACATCGTAGTTTGGATTTTGCTCATTATTTAGGGTGCCTTGGGTAATAGGATATACTCCAGCATCATTTCCTGCGGTTCTAACTATTTCGCCTTTTAATGAATCAAAACCAACTAAACCTGATTCTAAAGTGGGCGGGGTTACAGTATATGTTAAGGATTCTGCTGCATCGCCATATTGTAAAGTTTTAGCATCAGCAGAGACATAAACTGGGCGTCTAGTAATAACAAACTTATCTAATAAGTCGGAGATTGTAAGAGTATAGTTAAGCTGACTTGTCGCATCTATTTCATAAGAAACTATATCATATGCACCAACATCTGAACCTATCGCTTTGTAATAAGTGATTTGAATTACATTTTGGAAAAATCCAGTTGCATAGTTAGTTGTTTTACTTCCATTAGCAACGCCATCAAATACGTTAGTAATTGTTGAGATTTGATTTAATACTATGGCTCTTTTATTAATAGTGAAGACATCATCGCCAGCATTTGCGGCAAGGTTAACAATGTAGTTATTGTTGCTAGTAGACAATATGCTTAATGAATATAAGCCAACAGCTTCTCCTGCTTCGCGGGAATACATAACTATTACAGGAGCATCCTCCCCAAGAGCAGGAATGGTTTTTTGTAGTTGTTTATCTTGTTCACCATAAACTTTGGTGAGGTTTGCCATATTATCAACAATCGCTTCTCTAGAAATATTAGATAATTCATAAGGAGAAATCTCAACAACCACAGAAACTGAGGTCGCTCTATAGTTTCTAGTTGGACTTGCGCTAAGAGTAATGGTATATTCTCCAACGTTTCTAAAACTATTTGAAATTGAATATGAAATAGTAGTTTCGCTGTGATTTAGCGATGCATCTATGCTTTGTGATTGTGCATTATATATTAAGGATAGTATATATTGTCCTTCAACGAGTGTAGTTGCATCATTGAAAGAAATAGATGAATTTGCTTGGGTTATTCCAAATGTTACTTGGTTATTGAAAGATATAGTATAGTTTGGATTTCTGCCTTCTAAGTTATCAATTGTACCTTGAGTAATTCTATATGACCCAACACTTTCACCTACTTCTCTTGAAAGGACTCCTTGAAGAGGGTAACCATCAACTAACCCGCCAATAGTAGCACTTACAGAATAAGAGAATACAGGGTCTAAAAGTCCATACCCTTTGGTTTGATTAGCAAGAGGAACTACTGTTATCGCTTTGGGAGTGATTGTGTAGTTGCCAGAGGTGTAAGTAATATTATAGTTGGGGTTCAAAGCAGGATTTAGTATATTCCCAGGTCCAATTACATAAGTTCCAACGACATTGCCTTCAGCGCGTTCTAGAAGAGTTAAAGGATTAAGTTTTCCATTGTCCCATGTAGCGGTTCTTGTTCCATCAATAAAGATGTATGATAATTCTTTTGCAGCACTGCCAAAAACTTGGGTTTGATCATTTGCCTTAACGCTCAAAGCTCTCTTAGTAATTGAATAATTTACTGTTTCAGGGTTTAACGCAATTTGATAATTACTATTTAGTTCTACTAAGTTGCCTAAAGTTATTGGATAATTACCAACAACTAATAAGTTGGTGTTTGCTCTAGTTAGTGTGCCATTTAGAGAGTAACCTTCAACTAACGGGTTATATGTAGAAACAAAACCCTGTCCTAAAGACACATTGTATGTGATCGGGCTTTCGGCTTGGCCATAAACACTGGAAGCAGCAATCGGATTAATCATTATTGGGCGTTTGGTAACAGCATACTTCCCTATATTATCGACAATTGAAATATTGTAGTATGACTGGGCGTGGGTTACAGTGCCAATATATATATTGTATGTTCCAACAGTAAGTCTTGTGCCAGGGGATTCACGAAGTAATGAGCCACTTAAAGTATCG
>CAYMPR010000046.1:0-6765 GCA_964392385.1 uncultured Christensenellaceae bacterium
TTTCACTCACATCAAATTTTTCTTCACTTGCTTCAGTTTTTAATTTACTTAATCTTATTGCTATAGATTTTTCTGAGTTATAGTTTATGGGAAGCGCAACTAATGAATATGTTACTCCCATATATTCGATATTGTATTCCATCAATTCTTTTTCATTTAACATTTGGAAAACAGTATCAGTTATTGAATCTATATCCACCTCTTCTATGAGCTTTTTTGCAAGAACTATTAATTTCTCTTTTTCTAGGCAAGTATTTCCTTTTGTGGATGAATTTTTCTCCAAAATATATCCTATGGCAGCCTTAATCCTAAACTCACTAGTAGGATCTATTCCAAGATTTTTTGCAATTTTATCTGCAGTTAGAAACCCTATTCCTTCAATGTCGCTAATTAATACATATGGATTTGAATTAATTGTTTCCTTAACTTCATCTCCATACGTTTCGCAAATTTTGAAGGATTTACTTAGAGATATCCCATATTGTTGAAGAAAAAACATATTATCTCTAATGTTTTTGTGCAACCTATAACTTGCAGCAATTTTATCGGCAGTTTTTTGTTTTATACCTTTAATTGTTTGAAGTATATCGGGATTAGCATCTAATTCTATAAGCGTCTTATCACCTAATGCATCCACAATTTTAGCAGCAGTAGCAGGACCTATAAATGGGAATAAGCCACTTGATAAAAAGTCTCTAATTTCGGCTTTTCCTGCAGGGGCAATAAACTTTACAGATTCAAATACAAACTGTTCGCCTCTTTTTTGCTGGTATACTATTTCGCCGGTAAGTTCAAGTATCTCTCCCTCGCAAACTTCAGGCAAAAAACCAACAGCCGTTATCGAGTCTCCAGATTCACATAAAAACTCTATTACAGTATATCCGTTTTCTTCGTTTCTAAATATTATATGGTTAACTTGTCCTTTCTCTGTAATCATTTTCCCTTCTTAATCTTGTAGTTCAACTTTGAATTAGATTTTTTAAACCTAGCATTTTTTATCATGTGACTTTTATTATACTATTTGCAAGTAGCTTTATAAACAATAATTCCGCCCATTATTACTTGCAGGGCGGAAAAATAATCATTTTATATTATAGCTATTCATCTAGAGAGATTATATTCCTAAGAACTTTTTTATCTCTTCTACCTTGTCGCATTTTTCCCAAGGAAACTCATTTCTTCCAAAATGACCATAGCTTGCCGCTTTAAAGTAAGTAGGTTTATTTAGCTGAAGTTTATCAATCATCGCTTTTGGTCTTAAGTCAAAAATAGCATTAATAGCACTTACAATTTTATCCTCTGGAACATTTCCAGTACAATATGTATTTACCGAAATAGAGATCGGTCTAGCTTTACCAATTGCATATGATGCTTGAATTTCAAGACGTTTAGCAATACCTGCTGCTACAAGATTTTTCGCTACATACCTTAAGTAATATGTTGCACTTCTATCTACTTTTGTAGGATCCTTTCCGCTAAACGAACCCCCTCCGTGAGCAGCATATCCACCATAGGTATCAACTATAATTTTACGCCCAGTAATTCCACTATCGCCAGCTGGTCCTCCAACAACAAATCTACCTGTTGGGTTGATAAATATTTTCGTGTTTGAATCCATCAAATTAGCTGGCACTACAGCATCAATTACATGTAGTTTTATGTCTTTCCTTAGTAAGTCCATCGAAATATCTGGATTGTGCTGTGTGGAAACAACAATAGCTTCAATTCTTTTTACTTTATCTCCATCGTATTCTACAGATACTTGTGTTTTTCCATCAGGTCTTAAATAATCCAAAATTCCTGTTTTTCTTACTGTCGCTAGTCTTTTTGCCAATTTATGGGCAAGCTCGATAGCAAGTGGCATATAACTTGCAGTTTCATCTGAAGCATATCCAAACATTATTCCTTGGTCACCAGCCCCAATTCTGTCATACTCCTCATCAGTTAGCTTATAATCAAGGCTGTTGTTAACGCCAAGAGCAATATCGCTAGATTGCTGACCAAGTAATATTTTAATTTCGCAATTGTCGCCATCAAAACCTAATTCCTTATTATCGTAACCAATTGTTTTTATGGTATTTCTAGCTACCTTTTCAACATCCACTTTTGCTAAAGAGGTTATCTCACCCATTATAAGTACAAATTCAGTTGTTGCTGCAACTTCACATGCAACTCTGCTATTGGGGTCTCCCTTTAGAAACTCATCTAATATTGCATCTGCTATTTGATCGCAAACTTTATCCGGGTGTCCTTCGGTTACACTTTCAGATGTAAAAAATCTTTGCATATTAAAAATACCTCTTAGTAATCAATGTAGTTTTGGTTCATAAAACAAGTCCACTTCGGAAAATCCGAAGTGAACAAGAGTTATTTAACCTTTAATAATATCGGAATCAATGTCGGAATCCACATCTAATCCATCATCTAGAATATATTGCGAAGTTCCCTTTGCAAGAGTTTCTGTTTCAACAGCTTTCTCGTATGTTATGGAGCGATATCTCTTCATCCCCGTGCCAGCAGGAATTAGTTTACCTACTATTACGTTTTCCTTAAGCCCCGTGAAGTTGTCTGTTGTTCCGCTTATTGCTGCATCTGCTAATACTTTAGCGGTTTCTTGGAATGAGGCAGCTGACAAGAATCCCTCAGTTGCAAGTGATGCCTTACTAATACCTAGTAGAGTTCTTTTCCCTAGAGCAGGAACCAAGCCTTTTTCGACTAGGGCTTCATTTTCCTTGTCAAATTTATGGCTGTCCACTTTTTGCCCAAGAATAAAGGAAGAGTCATTGCTTTCTACTACTTGTATTTTGTTAAGCATTTGTCTAACAATTATCTCTATGTGTTTATCTTGAATTTGCGCATGGTTGGCTCTATATGTTGACTGAACTTGGACTATTAGATACTCTTCTAGTGCTTGAATACCTTTGTGGAGCAATACATCCTTGGGGTTTAGTGGTCCTAACATTAGAGGGTCTCCCTTTTCCACTTTATCTCCAGTTTTAACCAACAATATTGCATTGTGTGCAATTTTCGTCTCAAATACGCCCGCTTTATCGTCCGTGGCTTTCTCATCAACTACTCTTACTAATTTCATTCCACCTTCTGCTGTATCGCTTACGGTGACAACTCCATCTACTGTAGAAACAGTTGCGCATCCCTTGGGGTTTCTTGCTTCGAATAGTTCCGTTACTCTTGGTAGACCAGTTGTAATATCAGCAGTTGAGGCTATACCACCAGTATGGAAGGTTCTCATTGTTAGCTGTGTGCCTGGTTCGCCAATTGACTGGGCTGCAATAATTCCTACTGCTTCGCCAAGCTTAACTGGGTTCCAGCTGGACATATTCGCACCATAACATTTAGCGCAAATACCCTTTTTGGATTTACAGGATAATACTGAACGAATTTTTACTTCCTTTATCCCTGAATCTGAAACAACTTTTGCTTGATCTTCAGAAATAAGTTCACCTGCATAAACTATAACTTCTCCAGTTTGTGGATTTACTAAATCGGAAACAGTATATCTTCCTGCAATTCTATCAACTAATGTTTCTATGGTCTTATTCGCACTATCTTTTAATTCTCTAACTAAGAATCCCTTTGTATCTCCGCAATCTTCTTCTTGAATAATGACATCATGAGAGACATCGACTAGTCTTCTAGTGAGATATCCTGAGTCTGCTGTCTTTAGAGCAGTATCAGCACCACCTTTACGAGCACCATGTGATGCAATAAAGTATTCAATAACTGATAAGCCCTCTCTAAAAGAACTCTTTACTGGTATTTCGATAGTTTTTCCTGTTGGGTCAACCATCAATCCACGCATACCTGATAATTGCTTAATCTGTCCCATGTTACCACGAGCACCAGAGTCAACTATAATCCAGATATTATTGAATTTATCATATGTTTCAAAGTTCTTTTTTAGGTCTGCTTCAACATCTTCCGTTGTTTTCTTCCAAATGTCGATTGTTTCCTTATACCTTCCGCTTTCACTAACTAAGCCTCTCTTATAGTTCTTTTCAATCTCAATAACTTGTTGCTCAGCTTTAGCTAAAATGTCCTTTTTACTTCCTGGGATTTGCATATCAAAGACACTTGCTGTGATTGCACCGATTGTTGAATATTTAAAGCCAAGAGATTTAATATCATCTAGCATCAAGGAAACATCGGTAGCTCCTTTCATTTTGAAGCATTTTTTTACTATATCTGATAATACGCTCTTATTTACCAATGTATTGATGGTTAAATCCACCATAGTGTCAGCATTACGCTCTATAAAAATAGAGCCTTCTTTTTTACGTAAATAGATTCCCAAATCTTGTGGGATTGCACTATTAAAGATGAGCCTTCCAACGGTAGTTTCTAGTCTTTTCTTGTAAATCATACCATCAACTTCTTTTTGCATACGTACGTAAATTTTGGCTTGAAGCGCAAGATCCCCTACTTGATATGCCATAGTTGCTTCATCTTTTGAAGAAAAGTATCTGCCTTCGCCTTTTGCGCCTTCTTTTTCGAGAGTTAGGTAGTATGAACCAAGTACCATATCTTGAGTAGGAGAAACAACAGGTTGACCATCTGATAATTTCAAAATATTATTTGTTGAAAGCATCAAAAATCTAGCTTCTACTTGTGCTTCGATTGATAGAGGAACGTGAACTGCCATTTGGTCGCCATCAAAGTCAGCATTAAATGCAGTACAAACAAGAGGATGAAGTTTTATAGCGTGCCCTTCAACCAAAATAGGTTCAAAAGCTTGTATTCCTAGCCTGTGGAGTGTAGGGGCACGGTTTAATAGCACTGGATGATCTTTGATAACATCATCAAGGATATCCCACACATCTGATCTATCGCGTTCAATTGCTTTTCTTGCTTGTTTAATGTTTTGGACAAGACCTTTATCAAGCAATTTTCTCATTACAAAAGGCTTGAATAATTCAAGAGCCATTTCTTTAGGCAAACCACACTGATATAGTTTTAATTCAGGGCCAACTACAATAACTGAACGGCCAGAATAGTCAACACGTTTTCCAAGCAAGTTCATTCTGAATCTTCCTTGTTTTCCGCGAAGCATATCTGTCAATGATTTTAATTGCCTTCCGCCAGGACCAGTTAGGGCCTTACCATGCTTTCCGTTATCGATTAAACTATCTACAGCATTTTGCAATAATCTCTTCTCGTTTTGAATTATTAATTCAGGGGTGCCTTGATCTTTAAGTTTTTTAAGTCTGTTGTTGCGATTAATAACTCTTCTATATAAATCGTTTAAATCACTATTTGCATATCTTCCGCCATCTAGTGGAACCATTGGTCTTAGTTCAGGAGGAAGTACTGGTAGAACATCTAACACCATCCATTCTGGTTTATTTCCAGATAATCTAAAGGCTTCAACTAGCTCTAATCTTTTTGCAAGTTTTAGTCTTTTATTGCCTTTTGAGCCAACAAGCTCGGACTTAATAGCCGCTGATTCTTTTTCAACATTAAAGTCTCTAAGTAATATTTTCATTGCCTCAGCGCCCATACCAGCTTTGAAAGAATCTGCACCATATTTTTTTCTGTAATCATCATATTCTGTTGTGCTAATTACTTGTTTCTTTTGCAGAGTGGTTATTTCCTTAGCCTCGAGGATTACGTATGCACCATAGAAAATTACATTTTCAACCTGTTTTGCGGGCATATCAAGTAACATGCTCATTCTTCCAGGAATACCCCTAAAGTACCAAATGTGTGCAACGGGAGATGCAAGCTCTATATGCCCCATTCTTTCACGTCTAACCTTTGCTTTTGTTACTTCAACTCCACACTTGTCGCAGATTATGCCTTTATACCTTTGCTTTTTGTATTTACCGCAATAGCATTCATAATCTTTTTCAGGCCCAAAAATTCTCTCACAGAAAAGTCCATCTCTTTCAGGTTTTTGTGTCCTGTAATTAATGGTTTCAGGTTTTAATACTTCCCCATAGGACCATTCTCTGATTTTTTCGGGAGATGCAAGTGAAATTTTTATTGAATCAAAATTATTGATTTCCACCATCTATTTATCCTCCTCATCTGTATCCAAGCTCTTATCGCTAACTAAATCTTCCTCTTCGTCTTGGATTCCGAGTTCTTCCATTGTATCTAAATCCAAGTTTAAATCTACTAAATTTCTAGGCTTCTTTTCATAGTCCAATTCAAAGTCTTCATTTTTAAATGCTTCTTGAAGTAAGCTTTCTGTTGCACTAAAACCTTTTGAACCTAACAAAGAGTCCAAATTGTCGCTATCATCATCTATTATTGAATCAATACTAAAGTCATTCTTTTTAGCGCCAAACATATTACTTGCAAACAATTTATCATCTTCTTCGGCTAAGTCAAGAGTATATGTTTGAGTTCCTTGTTCAATATTTCTATTTCCAACTTTCTTTTTGACTTCAGCAAAAATATCTGACATTTCTCCACTATCTTCTGTGGGCTCTGTTCTATGTGAACGCAAATAGTCATCTGCTTCATCTGCGGATGAAGGAATTGGTATTTCCTCTGCTCCTTCTGTAAGCAATTTGACATCTATACACAAACTCTGCAACTCTTTTTGAAGAACTTTAAAGCTCTCTGGTATTCCTGGATCAGCAGTAACATTTGACTCCAAAATACTGTTATACATTTTTTGTCTACCATTAACATCATCTGATTTAACAGTAAGTATTTCCTGAAGCATGTGGGAAGCGCCATAAGCCTCAAGTGCCCAAACTTCCATTTCTCCAAATCTCTGTCCACCAAACTGAGCTTTTC
>CAYMPR010000047.1:0-5520 GCA_964392385.1 uncultured Christensenellaceae bacterium
GGTCGTCAAGGCGATGTGGGAAGTTCCTGTTTTTATATCTCTGTAGAGGATGATATTTTCCGTAAATTCGGTGGAGAAGGATTACAACTTTTACTTCAAAGATTAATAGGCTCTGCTGAAGGTGGCGTTATACAAGTACCCATGCTTTCAAAGCAACTTGAAGCAGCTCAAAGAAGATCGGAAGAAAACAGCTATGCAATACGAAAGAGTACTCTTGAGTTTGATGACGTTATAAACAAGCAAAGACAACTAATATATTCCGAAAGAGATGAGATTTTAAAAGGTGCAGATGTACACGAGCAAGTAATTAAATATATAGGAATATTTGCCGAGAAAGTTGTAGATGAAAACATTACTTTTGGCGAAATAGATGATGAAACTGATGTCGATTACATAAAAATTAATACAAGAGTAGTTGGCTCTTTAATGCATCATATGCCTACAAAAGAAGAAGTAACTCTTGCAGAAGAATACATAGATGAGCCACTTGAGCTTTCTAAACATATTCTTGGGGATGATGCAAAAGAGGAAGAAACAATTGATGCTCCTGAAACTATCGAGGAAGCTGGTGAAACTTTAGTTGTAAATGAAGAGGAAGAAGAAGCAATATATCAAGAAATAACTAATTCTAAAGGCGCAACCCTAAAAATTGATGTTTCCAAGTTATTTGTTAATCCTAAATTACTTCAAAAAAGAGATATTGACTATGTAACTAAACTATCGGCTAATTTAGCAATACTTCAATACTGCCAAAGAATACGGGCATATAACTCAATATTGTACAAGCAAATCCAGGAAAAACAAGTTGATATAGAAGTTGATAAGGATCAAAAAGTAGTTAAAGGCACTGACTACGAAAAGGCAATTGCTGCCCTAAGAGAAAAACTAGCTGCCGATAAGAGCCACTGGATAACATCCAAGGAAATTGAACAACACGTACTTCTTACTGTTGTAAACAAGTATTGGATGGATCACATTGACAATATGGATACTCTAAAGAGAGGTATATCTTTAAGAGGATATGGGCAAAGAAACCCAATTGTCGAATACCGTTTAGAAAGCGTAAACCTATTTGATGAGATGATATATAACATTCAAATCGATACCGCATATACCCTACTTAAAAATAGAAAAATAGATGAATATATCGCCCAAGAAGAAGATAGAATTAATAAGGTTGTTAGAGGTTTTACTTTTGTAAAATCAGACTCGGAAGGAAAAGTAGGTCGTAACGACCCCTGCCCTTGCGGGTCAGGCAAAAAATATAAAGCCTGTTGTGGCAAAAATCTCTGACGAAAAGATTAGCTTATTATTTCTTTAATATGAAACGGGATATTTAAACTTTCCTAAAGACAAAATCTCAAATAAAGCATTTATATAAAGTAGTATGGATTTTTACGAAAAACGATTACAAATAGAAGAATTAAACAGTTCCTTGAAAACTTCTGAGGAAGCTCTAAAAGTACCAAAATTACTTGAAGAGCTAAAGTCCCTTAAAGAAGAACAAAGCAAGGAATCATTTTGGTCTGATCAAAATAAGGCCAAGGGCGTAAACATGCGCATATCTAACATAGAGAAAAGAATTGCAAGTGTAGATGTGTTAAAGAAAAAAGTTCATAATTTACAAGAGCTTATAGATATGGCTGAAGAACTACAAGATGAGGATACAATAGCCGAAATAAATGAGATGCTTAAGACACTTGAAAACGAAGCCCATCTTTTGTTTTTAGAAACTTTACTAACGGGGAAATATGACGCAAATAATGCTATTCTTACTCTCCATGCAGGAGCTGGTGGCACAGAAGCTCAAGACTGGGTTGAGATGTTATATCGTATGTACACTAGATACGCTGAAAGAGCAGGATATCAAATATCACTACTAGACTATCAAGAAGGTGAAGAAGCAGGAATAAAGAGCGTAACCTTCCAATTATCTGGAGATAACGCATATGGGTTTTTAAAAGCTGAAAAAGGAGTTCACCGATTAGTTCGTATTAGCCCCTTTGATGCTAATAAAAGAAGGCATACCTCGTTTGCCTCCCTTGAAGTTATGCCCGAGATTATAGATGACTCCGAGATAATTATTAACCCAGAAGACTTAAGAATTGATACACTAAGATCCTCTGGAGCTGGTGGGCAACATGTAAATAAAACTGAATCAGCAATAAGGATAACTCACATCCCCACTGGAATAGTAACAGCTTGCCAAAACGAAAGAAGCCAAGTACAAAATAAAGAGACAGCAATGAGAATGCTACTATCTAAACTTACAGAACTCAAAGAACGGGAATTTGAGGAAGAGCAATCCAGAATTAAAGGTGATTTAAAAAGAATTGAATGGGGTTCTCAGATTCGTTCCTATGTGTTCTGCCCTTATACCATGGTAAAAGACCATCGCACTAACTATGAAAAAACTGATATTGTAGCAGTTATGGATGGAGACATAGAGGGTTTTATTTATGACTATTTAGCTAAGTCAAATAAAGATATATAACCCTAAAATTATTGTTAAAGTTATACTTACTTTTTCATGTAAGGGTTTAAGACAGGGGAAAATATAGCTAGCAATCACTAAGAAAATATAGCTCATTAAATAAAAGTTATTGTAAACAATCATTAAATAGTACACAGAAGTAATAGATAGATATATAATTATCTAGTTAAGGATAATAGGCAAGTAAGATAAAAAGAATTATAAAACTATCGCCTTTGTCTTTTGAAAATAAATTGAGTTTGGGAGTCTATACATAATATATTTGTTGCACAAAGTGCATAGTAAGGAGGATTTAAATGCTTAATATTAATTTAATTAGAACTTCACCTGAGGATGTTGCAGCAGCCCTTGCCAAGAAAGGGTATGTTGTAAATTTTGATGAGTTCTTGTCAAAAGATAAAGAAAGAAGAGCAAAGCTTCAAGAAGTTGAAAATCTAAAGGCAACTAGAAACAAGGTATCGGCGGAAGTTCCTAAACTAAAAAAGGAAGGAAAACCAGTAGATCAAATATTTGAACAAATGAGAGAAATCGGAGTTAAGATTGCCTCGCTTGATGCAGAGGTTGCTTTACTTGATGCTAGTATGAATGAGTTTGTTTCAAGTCTTCCCAATATGCCAGATCCTGATTTGCTTCCTGGAGAGAAGGAAAACAATAAGGTTGTTAAACTAGTAAATGAAAAACCTGTATTCGCATTTCAACCTAAAAACCATGTCGATCTTTGCACAAGTTTAAAGATGGTAGATTACGAAAGAGGAACAAAAATTGCAGGTGGTGGATATTGGATATATAGAGGAATAGGCGCAAGACTTGAATGGGCTCTTCTTAATTATTTTATCGATACACATCTTAAGGATGGTTATGAATTTATACTCCCCCCTCACATGTTAAATTATGATTGTGGATTTGGTGCAGGACAATTTCCAAAATTCCAAGAAGATGTATATTGGCTAGAAGGCGAAGCTGATAGAAGGAAAAACCGCTTTATGCTCCCTACTGCTGAAACTGCTCTTGTTAATCTTTATGCTGGAGAAGTCCTCGATGAAGCAGAACTTCCCAAGAAACTATTTGCATATACTCCATGTTACCGCAAAGAAGCTGGTAGTTACGGCTCGGAAGAACGTGGAATGATTAGAGGGCACCAATTTAATAAAGTAGAGATGGTACAATACGCCCATCCAGATAAATCAATGCTCGCATTTGAAGAATTAGTTGAAAAAGCTGCCTCTTTAGTTGAAGGACTAGGTCTTCACTTTAGGGTAAGTAAACTTGCCGCTGGAGATTGCTCTGCATCAATGGCAAGAACTTATGATATAGAGGTCTGGATTCCTAGTATGGGAATATACAAAGAAGTTAGCTCAGTATCAAATGCTAACGACTACCAGGCAAGAAGAAATAACACCAAGTATCGTGACGCTTTAACTAATAAGACTAATTTCTTACACACTCTTAACGGCAGTGGACTTGCAACAAGCAGAGTAATACCTGCAATAGTTGAGCAATTCCAAAACGCCGATGGTTCAGTTACGGTGCCTAAGATTTTAAGAAAATACCTGGGTGTTGATGTTATAAAATAAGTTCAGAATAAATTATAGTTTATATTCGCAACTATATAGAACCATACCTTTGTTAAGGTTAATATAAAATAGATTAGTTTTTTAAACATCCTATCGGTACTACATATACTCCATCTGAGCGTCTATAAGCATATTGTGAGGCAGTCATTACCATTAAAAATGCTGGCTGCTTCATTTTTTCTGTATCAACTTTATCCTTAAGTTCAATAAGGTGTTTTGCCGCTAACTCAATACTCTCTTCTCCACCAATCTTAACCTCTATTGCCCCCCACTGCCCATCATTTAGATGAATAATTGCATCAGTTTCTAACCCACTTGAATCTCGGTAATTATAAACATTGCCACTTAAAGATTGTGCATATATCCTTAAGTCACGAATACATAAAGATTCAAAAAGAAAACCAAATGTTTTTAAATCAGATATCAAATCATCTGGTGAAGCATTCATTGATGCAGTAGCTAATGAGGGATCAATTAATTGCCTAGTATTTGTAGTTCTTAAAACTGATTTTGAGCGTAGCTTTGGAGACCATGCCTCTATATCTTCGATAACATATAGATTTCTAAATGAATTAATATATAAATCCAAGGTTCGAGAATCTAATGCGATATCATTTACCTCTATATCGTTTTTTATTGTAGAAATTTTTGCAGGTGTGGAAAGATTTCTTGCATATGCTCTAAGAATTGCCCTTGCTCTTTGTGGGTTCTTTTTCTTTCCATCAACTTCGTTAATATCCTCCTCAACTAAAGTATTAATGTAGTTTTGCGCAGCCTTTAAAGCAATGTTTTTCTCTTTTTCTAATACTGCCTGTGGCCAACCACCTCTACAAAGTATAAATGCCATATCGCTTAACAAAAGATTGCTTTTCCCTGTAATAGCTTCAGGTTTATCAAATAAGTCTCGAAGAGAGACTTGCCCAGTGGATTCTCTAGACTCCCAAAGTGACATTGGTCGCATTACAATCTTTATTATTCTCCCAGTACCACTATGCCTCTTTTCATCTTCTTGAGGCCTTGTTGAGCCAGTAAGAATATATTGTCCCCGAAGTCCTTTTTCATCAATATCAGCACGAATATAATCCCATAGATCAGGTATTTTTTGCCATTCGTCAAACATCAAGGGCTTTTCCCCTTTTAGTAAAATCGGGTCGCCTAAATCTGAGAATACTTTGTATTGTTTATATATATTCGGCTTTGCAAGTTCAACAATAGATTTGGCAAATCTTTTTCCAGTTGTAGATTTTCCACACCATTTGGGACCCTCTATAACTATACACCCAATAGAACGCAGCGAATCTAATATTGATATTTCAATTAATCTATCTAAATATTCTCTCATTTTTTGTTTCTCCGTATCATCATTATATACGTATACTATTCTCAAGTCAATAGAAAATGCATAACTTATTGAGTTTTCAATGCATAACTTATTGAGTTTTCAATGCATAA
>CAYMPR010000047.1:5620-6694 GCA_964392385.1 uncultured Christensenellaceae bacterium
TATTCGGCTCTATTTTGCGTTTCTTTTTTAATCTTCTTTGTAAATATACTGGTCTATGGGTAGTTGTTCTTTATGGAATTATTGGGCTTATTATCTGGCCCATAAAAGAAAATCCTTTTAAGTTTGATTTCAAGTTTGCCTCCCATTCCGCTATGCAACTTGGATATATGATAGGTTTTTGGCTAGCAGCTTTAATTTCAGCCATTATCACTTTTAAAAAGCTAATTATTAATCCCATGAAAAACGTCGTTAAAGGCTTTAAAAACCCTGTTTGGGAAAAAGAGTCTGGTAATAGAAACGTTAAAGAGCAAAAAGATTTAGAAGAAAATAAGAGCGAAGAGCAAAATGAAATAAAAAAAGAAAAGGATTCAGCCTTGTTACCGCCAAAGGGAGAGGACAGACTCACAAAAAGGCGTATTAAAAAAGCCAAAAAAGAACGCAAGCTGCTTGCAAGAGCAGTTAGACAAAAAGTGCAAAAGCCAGAGGAAATTGTTGAGGAGCAAAGCTTAGAGGAGATTGAAACGACTACTATAGCGCCCCCTATTTATACCCCACCACCTCAATATACTCCTCCTGCTCCATATTCTCCATATTCAAACAGTCCCTTTACGGCAAACCCATATACCCCGCCTAAAGAAGAGCCCAAAATTTACCTAGCCAAACTTGAGCCTAATACTTTAATACATGAGTATAGTGATAGATTTGAAGTATATAGACTTGTTAACGGGAAAGCCGTTAAAGATAGAGTAGAGTTTAAAAATAAATTTTAAATTATTGTTCTGTTTTTGATATCCCTTTAAGGTAATTTTTAGCTCCCATAAAATGCTAATACTTTAACTTCTCAAATGGACTTTATATTGTCTAAATATAAAACTCTTGAGTAGAATAAAAAGACACAAATCGGAATACAAATATCTCAAGAAGCACGTAACTATGATTAAAAAAATACAAAAAACCAAAAAAGCGAAGAAAGATCGAGTCTGGGAGCTTGATGCTGCGAGAGGTCTTGCGATTTTACTTGTAGTGTGGGATCACTTTATGTATGATGCCGGCTACGTTTTTAGAAGTTTTTGG
>CAYMPR010000048.1:0-6643 GCA_964392385.1 uncultured Christensenellaceae bacterium
CAATTTCTTATTACCATTTTGGGCTTCAACCCCGATTTATAAAAGGAGTCTTCTTGCTCACTTGCCCACTCACTATATAGCGAGTATGTTGCACTATCTCCCAAAATACATCCCTCGACTAATACATTTTTAACTCTTTTCATAGCAATTCCGTATTCGCCATTTTTCGCCTGAACATATTTAAATGAAATTAACGAATCGGCTGAAAAAGAATATATAAAGACACCTGCCCCTCTCATGTCGCTTTCTTCTATAGAGTTTGCATTTTGAAATCTGATTTCCTCAAAAGCCAAAGGCCTTTCAAAACTTATGTAATTTTGCAACTCTTTCCCTTCAGGAATTTTTAGATTACTTCCCCGCCAATCCCAAGGATCCCTGAAAATATTGATCGCACCGATAAAAATATGGTTATAATCCGAATCAGACACTAAGGAGGAGTCATATAAAAAGCCATTTCCGTAAAATGATACACCTCTATTATAATTAACAGTTTCGGAGGCACTAATATCTCCTTGAAGACAAATATTATATTCCTCATCAAAATTTAGGAACATAATCTCGGAAAAATCTGTCACATTTACATAATTATCTGTTTCTAGCATATTGAAGGTAAATGAGCTTTTCACATAGCTATATTTCCTACCATTGACATCTAGATATGCAGATATTGTTATTGATTTCCCAACACAATTTTCGCTTGTAAACCTAAGCCTTATGTCTTGAGAGTCTATTTTTTCCTCCACCGATATAGCGAGTTCATCGCTGCTTTCCCAAATAACATCATATTTATTGGAATTATCTAAAAGGCCAAATTCCATTTCATGAATAATCTGATTATTCTCATCTAACCAGTTGGTACCCCATTTTCTCGTTAGTTGAATTCCTAATCTAGCATGTTCATAACCATATTCCAGCGCAATAGAGGCAACTCTCTCTCTTACTAGGATATCCATTTCTTTAGTTATACCATCGAGTGTTGCATATATTTTTACTCTGCCTGCAGATTTGGGGATAATTGCATTAAAATCTTCATCAATTTCCGCTACTTCTTTATTTGAAGATTCAAATTTTACATCTTCTAACTCTTTTTTATCTCCTAGCCTTTCTACTGCCAAGAAATATGGACCATTGTTTGTATACACTCTAGAAAATCTATCTACAAAATCCCAATCATTCTCGTTTACAATAGTTACGTTAACATCAACTGTTGTCTCTATTAAAGAGCTGGGTTCAATATGCGTTATTCTATATAACCCCTCTCCAAGAGATATGATAGTGCTATTATCATTATCCAAAAGGACATTATCTCTTAGCCAATTTTCATCAATATTTTCTTCAGTGGCTATTATATTCTTGCTTTTTACAATTGCTTTTTGGGTGTCAATAATTACATCATAAACGAGGTAATTAAGATTTTTGTCTCTAGCTGACACTCTCACTTGAGTTAGCCCTCTATCCACTATTTTGACATATCCATTGGGGCTTATCGTTACTGAATTACCATCTACAACTTTCCAATAAACCTGGCTTTCTTTTAATGCATCTATAGGATAAATATCGGCAAACAACGCAGTGGAGTCAAAAATTTCAAAATAACTGTCTTTCGGAATTTCGGTAATAACAACCTCTTCTAAGTCTTCATTTTCTTGGCCAAAATTTATCGAGCTTGAATAGACACTAATGTTTTCTAAAGACTCAGATTTAACATGAAATGTAACTGATCTTCTAATATTTACATTTGCTTTTGCACTAATAATAACAGTTGCAATTCCAATTTTTACTGGCACAATTTGATACTTATTTGTTCCTAGAATTTGTACTAGTTTTATCTCTCCAGTGTTATTTTCAGCGGCTTCAGGTTCATTAATACCATCCTCTTTAGTCATCAATGGTAAAACATCAACCATTATATATTCATTTAGTGACTTGAAATCTAAATCAATTACAGCATCTCTATCAACCACCTTATTAAATGAATCCCTAATTTGAATACCTGTAGGGTTATCTGGTGTTGAAATTGATAATATTGTGCTTGTTGCTGAGAGTGCAAAAACTACGATGATAGGTATAAAAAAAATAACGATAACTAAAAATTTTTTCATAAAAATGCAATAATTTTAGGACTCAATTTGGAAATCTCCCCGACTTGTCTATAATACATAAATTTTTCTCTAACAATTTAATTATATAGATTCACTGATTGCCCAGTTAACCTTGCATATAACTCATAGTCTTGAGGAACTGGATCTCCAGGCTTTACAGCTGGTTCTTTTCCGTTTTGGAAGTCATAACAAACAAGCGCACTTGCGTATGTAACCTTTTCCAAATCCATAAAGGCTGTTAATAAAGTTTTTAGCGCAGAAACAGTGTTTGAAAGAGGTTTCCCATTTGCATCTTCCATAGGAACAGCCATTACAGCCAGTCTTGGATCGTTACACTGAATATACTCTGCTTCAGGTCTGAATATGGCGCCAAGAGCCATCATACCCACACTTACGTATTTTTTATTATCTTGCCAATAATAAATAGAGTCTAGAGCTGGGTTTCCAAAGTAGTCTTTGAAAGCTTGAACCATTAATCTATCAATAATATTTACTGCCTCTGGAGTTGCACTTGTATATGCTAAAAGACTTTGAACAACTATTTTTGAAAACATTCTTTCAAATGAATCCTGAGTGTGCCAGTTATATATGTCTAAAAAGCCTTCTACAAATACATTAGGCATATATCCTTTGGCTAGATCCACCGCATTTATGGAATTCCCATATGAAAAAGCTACACCTGGACCATCTGAATGTTTAATAACATTATTTTTAAAGGTAAGATTTGCGCGTTGATTTTCAAAAACAGAGTGAGGAAATTCAGGATAAACTGCAAATACTGAAAAAGTTGAATTATCGCCTAAAATACAACCTTCAAAAGTTACTTCTCTACACCAAACAATTTCAATCCCTCTTTCTGCATTTTTTACTTGCATATACTTGAATTCAATATTACCTTTCCAAGCAGCCACAATCTGTAAACAATCTCCGCGAGAAGGTGCATCGCTTATATTTGCAGCGTTTTGCATTCTAATCTCTTCAAATTTCAAGTCTTTTTCTATATTTTGAGTATCAGTATATATCTTTCCTTCTTCAGTAGGAACCCCTAGTCGTCCCCATTGATATCCTTCTCTAAATATTGAAATTGCGCCTACGCCAAAAGGAATATTGGGTATTTGGCTTGCATCAAATAAATACCCATTTCCATAAATAGATACGCCTAGATTCATCGATAGTATTCTTGTCGCTACAATATTTTCTTGCATACAAATGTTGTATGTCTCGTCAAAAGCAATGTCTCGCATTTGCTCAAAGTTATAGACATTAATATAGTCTGGAGTATCCATGAGCTTAAATTCAAATGATCTCTTAAGCCCTGGGACTTTTCTATTATTTACAATCAAGTCTGTGCTTATAACAGATGAGCTTCCTGCACCTTCTTCGTGGAATGTCAAAACAACATCTTGGGTATCTTCTACATTTTCAAATGAAACAACTTCAGGATTACTTGAAGACCACTCAACGTCAAAAGTGTTGAGCTTATTAAATAGCCCGAATGAATATTTATTGGTTAAATTTCCATCATCATCAAACCAGTAGTTCCCCCATTTTCTTGTCAACTGTATCCCTAATTTTGCATCTTCTGACCCAAGTTCTAGTTCATATGAGGACACCCTCTCCCTAATAGTTATTTCTAATTGCTTAGTCACTCCCTTTTTTTCAGCGCTAATTAGTAGCCGCCCTGGGCTTAATGGAACAAGTGCTCCAGTTTCCTTATCGAAGTCTGCAAGCGTAGAGTTATCAAAACTTACCTCTACTTTTTCTTCCGCTTTCCCGCTTAAAAGATTAAAAAATCTTAAAAAATGGGGTCCATTATTTGTATATAATGTTTTTGGTTTATCGGTAAAATCCCACTCATCTTCTTCTGTTATATACACTTCTATTTCAACGCTTGTTACTTCCTCAGTTATAGGGTCAGTTCTAATAATTTCATAGGTATTATCTTCAACAAATATTGCCTGTGAATTTTCAGGGTCTAGGGAATAGTTATCATTTATATACTCAGCATTAAAATCGCTTTCTAGAACATAAGCTACAGGTTGTTTAACAAGCGCATTTGAAGTATCAACAATGATGTCACGAGTAACTAAGTTAGCGTTTCTATCTTTTGCCATTATTCTAATTTCAGTTAAACCACGCTCCTTGATTGTTAGATATCCATTAGGTGTTAAATCAACTGCATTACCATTAGAAACCTTCCAAGAAACCATATTTCTTGATAGAGCTTCTATCGGGAATATATCGAAATATAATTGGTGGCTTTCGTTTACAAAATATGTGTTGCTTGTGTCCACATCTTGCCCAAAACTATTATAAACAATTAAACTCTCAATAGAATCCGAAGTGACGTTAAAAGTAACGGCTCTTCTAACATTGACATTTGCTACTGCTGAAAGTACTACTTTTACAGTCCCAACTCTTTTAGGGATGACAAAATACTTATTGGTACCAGCAAGTCTTTCAAGCTCAATATCACCTACACTATTTTCATCTTTTTCAGGCTCGTTAATGCCATCTTCTTTAGTCATTAGCGGGAGCACGTCGACCATAATAAACTCCCCTACATCATTAATATCAACTCCAATAACATCATCTTTACCTATGACCTCATTTAGAGAGCTTCTAATCTCAATATCGGTTGGATTATCGGGTGTAATAATAGAAATAAATCTGCCCGTTGCATTTAGCGCAACAGTCACGATAATTGGGATTAAAATTATTACTATTAGTAGAAACTTCTTCATTTTAAGCGATTCCGTTTAACAATTATTAATTATTTTTCGCTTCTCCGGTACCCCTAGTCTTTATGCATGGGTTCCTTATTCATGGCTTTTGGTAATTATTCTATCATTTTTCTATCACTATTAGATTTTATCCTTAATATTCTAAGAATTTGTGCGATTTTTTCTATATTTTATTAACTTCCAACATTGTTATACGACTTTTTAAGCCTGTGTAAGTAGGTAATTAATGACATAATAAACAAGAAAGCTGCAATACCAACACACACATAAAGCGCAGTATTTACGCCAATTAAATACCCTAGCATCATACCTGAAATTCCTTCGACTAAAGCTACTGCTAAGCCAAATCCAATTGAGCCAGAAGTGTTAATATTGTTATTAACTATTTCACCCTCACCCGAGAGATTAAAGTAAGGCTTTTTAATGTCCATTTTCATACTAAATAAAGTAAGTGCAATAGATATTGCTTGAACAATTCCAAATATTGAAAATGCCATTTCTACACTCATTTGCTTAGTGAATATTATTACCAAAACACAAAGGAGGTTAGCTAGAAACGATACAATAAAATACATCGAGAATTTTACTCCTAGCTGATAAACTACAGGAACAGGGATTATCTTAGTGTGATAAAAATTGTTGCCCTCTCTACTTACCGCTGTAGCTGAAAACGAGGTGATAATAGTGGAAAAAATTAACATTACTAGAAGAGTAATTCCAAGAGTAATTTGCTCCCCTATTTCGTTTTTTCCAAGCTGCAAAGTAATGTTATTGCAAAAATACACCATTAGGGGCATTGCACTAGCAAGCACAAAATATTGGAAACTATAATTTACTGATCGAAAAATCTCTAGAAACTCTTTGTGCAATAGCGACATAAAATTATTTCTTACAGAGTTTTTTGTAACTCTCTTAAAAGCACTTCCCTCAACCTCAATATTTCCAAGGAGCGTCTTTTGATATAGTTTGACTATAATTAAAATTGTTCCAATAAGAGAAAAACCCATGAGAGCAATCAAAATGGGATAAGCAAGATACAAATTGTTCATGACTAAAACATCAGCAAAGTATTTAGTAGGAATTAAATAAATACATACATCTTTTACTATATCAACTACTTGCGGTGAAAAAACAGAAAATTCAGTATTTTTTAAAAATGTGACCATTTTATCAAAAATAGCCATATATGCTCCAAAAAATCCCACCATCATTAGTGTCAAGAGCACAATAATTAATGCAAACTTATTCCTAATTTTATTAGTAAAATGCATTCCTGGAATAGCAAGTAAATTGGAAATGAGAAAAGGAATTACAACACATAAAATAACTGGTATAGGAATCCGCCAATAATACCCATAATTTGCCTGAGTCACTCTTCCATATGCAACCAAAAAGGGTACTAGAATAGCAACTGTAAGTACTAATTGGGAAATAATTAGCATCATCGTTTTGCTAATAAAAATATCTTGTGGTTCAACCGGAAATCTCATAAGTATCTCATTGTCACCCTTAAAGTAGAGTGCTTTTGAAGTACTGCTAATCCCAGCGATGGTTAAAAAGACAAAGACTAAAGTAAAAAGTATTACAAGAGCTTCATATACCATACCAGCTCTGTCAAACATATCGAAAAAGATTTCAGCAACATAATATAATCCTACAAGAGTTCCAGCAAAAATTACAAAATACATCAATGGTTTTAGCCAAGATTTTGAATTTTTTATATTATATGCCCCAAATTTATTTTTAAACTCCAAACGGAGTAATGTACCTATTTGATTTCCCATATCCTCGCCTATT
>CAYMPR010000049.1:0-6511 GCA_964392385.1 uncultured Christensenellaceae bacterium
AGAAGAAGCAGATGTTACAAAAATTGCTATCGTTGGAAAGCCTAATGCTGGCAAGTCTTCCTTACTCAATAGGATTTTAGGGTACGAAAGGGCAATTGTTACAGATATAGCTGGTACAACTAGAGACTCAATAGACACCCCATATGAAATTAATGGCAAAAAATATACCCTTATCGACACTGCAGGAATACGAAAAAAAGCAAAAGTAGTGGAAGATTTAGAATATTTCTCGGTAGTTAGGAGCATCGCAGCAATTAAAAGAGCAGATATAGTCCTTATAGTAATTGATGGCGTTGAAATGATTACTGAGCAAGATGTAAAAATATGCGGGCTAGTCCACGATGCAGGGAAACCAAGTATTGTTGTTGTAAACAAATGGGACGCAGTAGAGAAAAATCCTGCGATTACATATGAAGTTACTCAAAAAATCCTTGGCGAATTAAAATTTATGGACTATCTTAAGGTTTCATTTATTAGTGCTTTAACTGGCAAGAATGTAGATAAACTATTAACATCTGTTGATGAAGTTTATGAAAATGCCTCAAAAAAGGTCCCATCTGGAGTCTTAAACGATGTAATGGGGGATGCCATAATGGTTAATCCGCCTCCAACAGATGATGGGAAGCCATTAAGGATTTTTTATGTCACACAAGTTTCAACAAATCCTCCTCACTTTGTGTTTTTCGTCAATAATCCTGAAGGGGTGCATTTCTCCTATCTAAGATATTTGGAAAATCAGCTAAGAAAAGCCTTTAACTTTGAAGGGACACCGATAAGACTTTCGATGCGTTCGCATGAGGATAAATAAACTCTCTTAAATACCCGTCTTTAAAGAGCTTATTTTAACTTGAAAACTGCTTTCGCATTTCTGAAAAAACTCATAAACTTTTTACGTCTTTTAACTTTTCTTATACTGTAAAATATATTTAAAAACATTTGCTTAATTTATGTATTTATCAGTATTATTAATTAACAAAAAATAATATTTATTTAGGAGTTACTATGACAAAAAATAATGCTTCTACAGATTTAAAAGTCAAGTTAGAAGAACAACTGAATTTGCTTGAACAATATAAAGCCAAAAAGCTTAATTTGGATATGTCTAGAGGCAAACCATCAAAGGTTCAGCTCGATGTTTGTACCGATGTTTTGGATGTAATAAATTCTAAAAGTGATTTTGGCAATTCTGATTATAGAAATTATGGTATAAATGACGGCATCCCAGAAATTAAGGCAGTATTTTGTGAACTATTAGATATTAAACAAGAAGAATTAATTGTCTTTGGAAATGCAAGTTTAAATTTAATGTATGATACTTTGCAAAGAGCAATGCAATTTGGAGTATTAGGACAACCCTCTTGGAATAAGCAAGGTAATATAAAATGGTTGTGTCCAGTCCCGGGATATGATAGGCATTTTGCAATAACCGAGCTTTTTGGTATTGAAATGATAAATATTCCTATGACTGAAACTGGCCCTGATATGGACTTAATTGAAAAACTAGTTGCAGACGAAACTGTAAAAGGAATATGGTGTGTCCCAAAGTACAGTAACCCAGATGGAATAATATATAGCGATAAAACAGTTGAGAGATTTGCTAAGTTGTCACCAAAGGCTAAGGATTTCAGGGTCTTTTGGGATAATGCATATATGATACACGGTTTATATGGCCAAGATTATATGAAAGATGTTTTTTCTGAGGCAAAAAAATACAATAACGAAGATCATTTTTACATATTTGGCTCCACCTCTAAAATTACATTTGCTGGTGCTGGCGTTGCTTTCATGTATTCAAGTAAAGCTAATATTGACAGCTTAAAGAAAATGATAGGTATTCAAACCATTGGGCCTGATAAGTTAAATCAACTTGCACACGCAAGATATCTTAAGAATAAAAACAATATTTTGGACATTATGAAAAGACATGGTGATTTATTAAGGCCAAAATTCGAAAAGGTTTTAGAAATTTTAGATAGTAACTTTTTAGGCACAGAAATAGCTAGTTATACCCATCCAAGAGGAGGATATTTTATTTCCTGTAATCTTGTTAATGGTACTGCTAAGAAAACATTAAAAATTGCAGCTGAGGCGGGCGTAAAATTTACTAATGCAGGAGCAACTTTTCCGTACGGGAAAGACCCAGAAGACAGAAATGTTAGGATAGCTCCATCACTTCCACCACTAAATGAATTAATTATAGCAATGGAAATCTTTTGTTGCGCGGCAAAGATCGCTTATTATGAAAAAAAACTAGGCATTGCATAAAAATCCAATCAAAAATCAAAAAAACACACCTATGATGGTGTGCTTTTTGGTTAGTTAAAACAAATTAGCCTTTAGTTGAGTAGTTAGGACTTTTTTGTAATCATATCTTCATTTGAGTAGTAGATAAAAGTTAGCCTTTAGTTGAGTAGTTAGGGCTTTCTTTTGTAATCATAATATCATGAGGATGGCTTTCTATTAATGAGGCGTTTGTGATTTTGATAAAATTAGATGCAGTCCTTAATTCCTCAATGGTTTTTTTGCCACAATAACCCATTCCAGATCTAATTCCTCCAACAAGTTGGAAAATAACATCTGAAACTGAACCTCTGTAAGGTACTCTTCCTTCAACGCCTTCAGGAACAAGTTTTTTGGCATCTTCCTGGAAATATCTATCTTTGCTTCCAGCTTCCATAGCTCCGATTGAACCCATACCTCTATACACTTTAAAGCTTCTGCCTTGGAATATTTCGAGTTCACCAGGGCTTTCAAGAGTACCAGCAACTAAAGAGCCAATCATAATTGCGTTTGCGCCTGCAGCTATACCTTTCACAACATCTCCAGAGTATTTTATGCCTCCGTCTCCGATTATTGTTTTACCAAGTTTGTTTGCCATTTCAGCACAATTCATAATAGCAGTTATTTGAGGAACTCCCATGCCAGCAATGATTCTTGTAGTGCAGATTGAACCAGGGCCCATTCCAACTTTAACAACATCAGCGCCATTATCGATTAGAGCCTTTGTCCCTTCAGGAGTAGCTACGTTACCTGCAATAATAGGGACATTACTATACATGGATTTAATTTTATTTACTACATCCATTACTCTTTGAGTGTGGCCATGTGCAGTATCTATAGCAATGATATCTACTTTTGATTTTACAAGTTCTGCGACTCTTTCAAAAGTATCTCCAGAGACACCAACGGCAGCGCCAGCAAGCAGTCTTCCGTTTTTATCTTTAGCTCCGTTAGGGAATTGTATAGACTTCTCGATATCCTTAATAGTAATTAAACCCTTTAAGTTGCCATCTTTATCGACTAATGGTAGTTTTTCTATTTTATGCTTACCAAGTATATTTTTTGCTTCTTCGAGTGTTGTGCCAACAGGAGCAGTAACTAGATGTTCTTTTGTCATCACGTTGTTGATTTCTTGCTCAAAGTCAGTCTCAAATCTCAAGTCTCTGTTTGTTAAAATGCCAACAAGCTTTGTGCCTCTAGTAATTGGAACTCCACTAATTTTATATTTACTCATTAATGCAAGCGCATCAGATACTTTATGTTCTGGCGATAAAAAGAAAGGATCTGTAATTACTCCATGCTCACTTCTTTTTACTTTATCTACTTGCTCTGCTTGTTCAACAATTGACAAATTTTTATGTAAAATACCTATGCCACCTTCTCTTGCCATAGCAATAGCCATTTTATATTCAGTAACTGTATCCATGGCGGCGGACATAATAGGGATATTTAGATATAAATCGTTTGTTAGTTTAGTCCTTAAATTTACATCTTTTGGTAGTACATTAGAATAACCTGGGATTAACAGAACATCATCAAATGTTAAACCTTCCATTATTATTTGCGACATTTTTTTCTCCTTGATATCTTTTTGTTATTATATTGTAGTAAGTATAGTATGTCAAGAAAAATTGATTTATATTGATATTAAGTGCGTTAATTGACTTACTTGCATATCTATTTTTTATTGATAAACACGATGTTTTTTTGCATTTTTATCTTATTAACTAAGTTGGATTATTGTATTTTTTTTCTGCGCTGAATTCTAAAAAACGCCAATATGAGCAAACAGGATGCTCTTTGGGAAATATGGTAACAGCATTTTAGTCATAAATGTTGACTACTAGTGCAATTTTATGGGAGAAATACTCAAAAATTTTTTCTCCGATGTTGTTAGTATAATTGCCATATGACTAGTATTGCTATATAATAACTATGTTATTTTCCCAAAAAGGAGGGTCTATTTTAATGAGTACAGTAGGAACTATCAGTAGAGGAATTAAAGCCCCAATTTTTAAAAAAGGTGATGATTTACCCCAAATGGTTGTTGATGCGGTTCTTAAGGCATCAAAGGCAGAAGGATTTTCAATTAGAGATAGGGATGTAATTGGGATAACTGAAGCAGTTGTTGCAAGAACACAAGGAAACTATGCTTCAATAGACCAAATTGCTGCCGATATAAAGAATAAGTTTGGCGATAATCCTGTTGGATTAATTTTCCCAATACTATCTAGGAATAGATTTTCAATTCTTTTAAAAGGAATTGCTATGGGAGTAAAAAAGCTATATATTGTGTTATCTTATCCCAAAGATGAAGTAGGCAATCCTTTAATCGATCAATATTTATTAGATGATAAGGGTATTAATCCGTATTCTGATGTTTTTACTGAGGAAGAATTTAGAAAGGCTTTTGGCGAAATCAAGCACCCATTTACTGGCGTTGACTATGTAAAGCTATACAGAGAAACTGCAGGTGGAGATTGTGAAATTATTTTATCAAATAAAATTGAAACAATCTTGGAGTATACACCCTATGTTATTAACGCAGATATTCATACTAGAAAACGCACCAAATCCATTTTATATGCTAAAGGAGCAAAAAAGGTTATTAGCTTAGATGAAATATTATCTTCAAGTGTTAACGGAAGTGGATTTAATGAGCAGTACGGCATATTAGGTAGCAATTTAGCTACCGATGATACTGTGAAACTATTCCCTCGTAATGGTCAGGAATTTGTCAATAAAGTTCAAAAAATTATGTTTGAGCGTACTGGGAAAAATGTGGAAATAATGATTTACGGCGATGGTGCCTTTAAAGACCCAGTAGGTGGGATTTGGGAACTAGCTGACCCAGTTGTTTCTCCTGCTTTTACCCCAGGGCTTATTGGTCAACCAAGTGAATTAAAACTAAAGTATTTAGCAGATACCGTGCTTTCGAATCTCCCAACAGAAGAAGCCCAAGAGATTGAGATGAAGCGTCTTATTCGGTGTAAAAAGGGAGATTTAGTTAATGAAAAAGTTTCTCTTGGCACAACTCCTAGAAGGCTAACAGATCTTATCGGGTCTCTTTGCGATTTGACTAGTGGAAGTGGTGATAAGGGAACGCCTATTATTCTTGTCCAAGGGTATTTTGATAACTTTGCAACAGACTAATCTAGCAAATTAACTTCATGAAAATTAGCGCCGCTAGATTATAACTATCAACGGCGCTTTTATTTATCAAACCCTTTAAAGATAAAAATATTTATGATATATTCTTTCTAGTGTGTTAAAAAGTGCCGGGAAAATCTAGTTGAAAGCAAGATCGCCTTCGAGTGTCTTAACTTGACTAAAAACACTTATTTGCCTCTTAACTTTTTGACAGACTATGATAAATAGTGCGGAGGATTCATGGTAGACATAAAATTATTATTAGATAGTTTGACGCTTGAAGAAAAGGCTGCTCTTTGCTCTGGAGTTTCTAGCTGGCAAACCACACCAATAAAAAGATTGAATATTCCTAGTGTATTCATGGCTGATGGGCCTCACGGAGTTAGAAAAGAATTAGCAGATAAAACTGTGGATAATATTTCTGGTAAATCAACACCTTCAACTTGTTTCCCACCAGCTGTTACTTTAGCCTCTTCATGGAATAGAGAGCTATTATATGAAGTAGGTGAAGCTCTTGCGAGTGAAGCAAAAGCTCAAGGAGTAAGCACCTTACTTGGCCCAGGAATAAATATAAAAAGAAGCCCGCTTTGTGGCAGAAATTTCGAATATTTTTCTGAAGATCCATATCTTACCTCTGAGCTTGCTATTTCTTATATTAAGGGCGTACAAGATAATGGTGTAGGCGTATCTCTAAAACACTTTGCTGCAAACTCCCAGGAATATTTGAGAATGAATGCATCTAGTGAAATAGATGAAAGGACTCTTCGGGAAATCTATCTTCGTGCCTTTGAAAGAGCGGTAAAAGAAGCAAATCCAACTACTATAATGTGTTCATATAACCCAGTAAATGGTGTGCACTCTTCTCAAAACAAGAAATTACTAAAGGAAATATTAAAAGATGAGTGGGGATTTAAGGGCATAGTTATTTCTGACTGGGGAGCAGTTGATGATAGAGTAAAAGGCATTGAGGCAGGGCTTCACTTAGAAATGCCTTCTTCAAATGGTATTCGCGACAAATGGATAGTTGATGCGATTAACTCAGGCGAACTATCAATTGAGCGCCTTGATGAGATAGTTTATG
>CAYMPR010000050.1:0-4287 GCA_964392385.1 uncultured Christensenellaceae bacterium
CAAGGAACAGAGAAAATAACTGTAGATGGTGTACCGAATGCAGCAACAAGAGGGTTTGTGTACTCTGTTGGGACAATAGAAAATCCCAATTTACTTGATTATGATGGTATTTATACTGAATCTGGGGATTTTGGAGAAGGCTCTTTTAATCATCTGTTCTCTGGATTGACTGAAGGAACCAATTACAGATATAGAGCATACGCAACGAATCCATATGGCACTTCTTATGGGGATCCAGAGCAAGTAATAACTACAGAAGCAGAACCCTTTTTAGATATTTATGCAGCAACTTCTATTGATTTAACATCATTCTCTATTAGCGGAAAGATAACTTATAATGGAGGCAGTACTCCAACCATAAGAGGGTTTGTCTATAAAATAGGAACAGGAACTCCAACGATACTTGATAAAGATGGAATATTTACAGAATCAGGTTCTTTTGGAGGAGACGTATTCTCAAATGTATTCTCTGGCTTAACACCAAATCAAACGTATACAATTGCAGCGTATGCAACTAATTCTTATGCTACAGGATATAGCTCAACAGTGCAAGTTGTAACACTTCCTAATTTGATTATTACTACAAATGATTGTACTAATATTACCGCTTCAAGTTTTAGAGCTAATGCTACAATTTCTCCTTCTACTTTCGGAGTAACTGTTGTGGGGTTCTTATATACAATTGATGAAGAACCATATTCTTGGCAGACTAGTTCTTCCTCTGGGGACTATACAGGAACAGCTAATTTCTCAAAAGTGATAGGCGCAGCAACAAATAAATACTATCTTGTTAAAGCTTATGTTGACTATCGAGGACATACTTATTATGGAGAATCTGTTCTTGTATCTACTATTGTATTGACAGGAATTACCGTAACTCCAGTCCTTCCAGAAATAAGTATAGGACAAACAGTTCAGCTAACAGTTGTGGGAACGTATTCAGATAGCTCTGTTGTTGATATCACAAATTCAAGTTTTTATAGTGCAGAGGACCTTGCTGAATTTATTCCTATAGAGGGGCAAGCAGGTGCATTTAATGTAATTTCTACTACAGGTCAGATTATAGCTTCGGTAAGTAGTGGTGGATTGATAGTTGGAATGAGTGCGGGTCTCGCTAAAATATTTATCTATGCTTCCGAGTATAAGACATCTTATAATCTGGTGGTTGTTCAGCCAGATGAAGGGACAGTGGATGTTGGTGGAATCTGGGATGGTGAAATAGCTCCAGGAACTATTCTTCCGAATACCAATGCTATTAGCATAATCATGGATGAAGTTATGTATGAGGGAGATTCTCAGCAAGCTTACTTATTAGGAATGTTTGATGATAGTCCAGAAACAGAAGCGTATGTAAGTAATTTTGATGCTGTATGGTCTTCTTCCAATACGGAGATTGCAACAGTTGATGCAGGAGGATTGATAATAGGAGTAGCTGCAGGAATAACATTTATCAAAGCTGTTTATACATTGGAAGATAGCCCTGTGCAAACTTTTACTACAATGGTAATGTTGCGGGTTGAAGCAAAAGAGGGACAGTGGGTTATTGGACAAACTTATCAGTATATTCCTTTGATGCCAATACCTAATCAGTTATTTAGGACAACGATTGCTACTAGTAAAGACAGAAGTATTGATTTAAACATATTCCTTTGTTGGAATAAAGAAACGATTTGCTGGGAAATGACGATTAGCGACCCAATATCAGAAGAATATTATGTGGATTCTATTCCTCTCTTTGTTGGAGAGGATTCAATGTTTAACCTGCTCCGACTTTATCAATATCTAAATATTGGAAGCTGCTACATAGTGGATATCAGTGGAAAGGGAACAGGAAAGCCTGCTTTGAATAACTTAGGCGTTGACTTTTTAATGGTGTGGGGATATACAGAATGAGTTTCAGACTTTGGGGTAGAAAAGTAAAAGTTCAGGTTACTTGTGTCCCTGATGACATGATTTCCAAAGGAGATTCAGGTTCGTTGGCAAGTAAGCTTCCTGTGCCTGATTCTTTAGGGGCAATTGTTTTCGAACAGAGCGGAGCAAATTCTAAAGACACAGTAAGAATAACTTTTGATGTTAATTATCCTGGCATCTCTGCTTACTATTTATCAGAGATTGTTTTATACAACGTTAGTGATAGTTATGTTGAGCAAATACAGAAGTCTGGAACGATTGTGGAGTTGTTTGCAGGATATGAAGAAGCAAACTATGGGTGTATTTTCAAAGGGTGGATTTACCAAACTTTATGGGAAAGAGAAAACGTCATCAATTATAAACTCACATTGAGATGTGTTGATGGGGATAAACTATATACCGTCAATAACTTGATTCAAGCTACAGTAAATCCAGGAATGAGATTCAACGATCGAATGAACCACCTTTTAGGAAAAGCAAGCAGAACAGTTCCTAAAAAAGAAGACTTCCCTGAAGTTACTGAATATCAGGCGTTGGAAAGACAAGAAACCTTTTTTAAGAATGTTGATGCTTTAATAAAGGATAGTTACGGGATGAAGAATGCAAATACTCCAGCTAACTATTCCTCATTCGGAAGTCAAGGAAATGTTCATGTTATCGATAAAAATAATCCTCAATATGAAAAAGAAGCAATTGTCGTTTCTCCTACTAAGGGTGGGTTAATAGGTACTCCTCAGCAAACTCAGTATGGTTGTAGTTTTATTACATTATTGAATGCAAATATTATGTTAAAGTATCCTATGTGTACTGTTCGTTTAGAAGATGTTTCAGTCCAGACATTAAAAAGAGAGTGGGGAGATTTAAAATCTTCTTCTTTGGTGAATATGAATCACGTAAACCCAGAAATCCTATTATATATGGTTACAGGAGTTCGGCATGTTGGAGACACAAGAGGATCAACATGGTATTCATATGTGACCGGCTGTAATCTAACAGGCGAGATTCCTACGAATTTAAATGTGACGAGAGGTATTGGATGAAACCTTTAAATCCTTCTATGTTAGTCAGTGATAACTTTGTTTCCATAGTAGATGGAATACAGAGGCAGATTGACCAATTTGATTTTGATTTACGTTGTGCCGCTCCTGGCATCATTCAGTCATTTGATGAGACAAAACAAACTGTGGTTGTTCAGTTGGCGATAAAAGAATTGATTTTTATGGACAGACTTCAGTCTCTACCAATTCCACAATTAGGAGATGTTCCAATTGTGGTTCCTAGAGCGGGAAATTTTGTAATAACAGTTCCTCCTAAAAAGGGAGATGAATGTTTAATTGTGTTTGCAGATACTTGCATTGACTCGTGGTGGAAGTTAGGGGAGGAAACAGGAAATCCTAATTCAACAGGAGCAAGAGATCCTATGTCAGTTAGGAGACATGATTTATCAGATGCTTTTGCTATTCTTGGGACTTGGAGTCAACCAAAGAAGATTGAAACATATGCAACAGATTGCATGGAAATAAGAACTTTGGATGGTAAAAATAAAGTACAGATAAAAGATGACGCTATAAAGATCGTTGTGAATGAGAATACCTACATAGAAGTAAAAGATGGAATATTAAACATAAAAACTAACGACACCTTAAATGTAGAGACTGAAGGAGATGTGACAATAAATGGTGGAGCAAAGTATAGCGTTACAAGCTCAGGGGATATGGCGATAGAGAGTACTGGAGGAAAAGTAACAGTTACCAGTGATGGAGATACAGTAGTTAATAGTGGCGGAAAAGTAGACGTCACAAGTACAGGAGCTGTTACAGTTGATGCAAATTCTATTACATTAGGAAGTGGAACAGCAAAGAAATTAATAACAGATGATTTAATAAATATTTTTAATCAACACACTCATGTTTATAATCCAGGACCTTTAGGAGCAACAACAACAGCAATTCCAGCAGCGCAATTATCAACAGCTAATGCAACAACTAATACGGAGGCATCATGAGATATCGTAGAATTGTAGATGGAGAACCTCAATTTGGTCAGAGTAAAAAAGATTTCTTGCAGGGGATTGATGCTGTAGCTCAGGCAATCGCAACTAGATTAAAACTTTTTACCAATGAGTGGTGGGAAGATTTAGAGGATGGTTTACCAGTGTGGACTCAAATGATAGGAACTAGTCAACCAGATCCTGATATTCTTGGATTGGCTGTAACTGAAAGAATATTGAATACCAAACTGGACGAAACCTATCTTGTAATGAACATGATGCAAGTGACAAATGTTTTTAATGGAGATACAAGAAAATTTTCTTATAATGGAATTGCAAGAAGTATTTACGGACCAATTACAGTAGCAACAGAAACTTAAAAGGAG
>CAYMPR010000050.1:4387-6500 GCA_964392385.1 uncultured Christensenellaceae bacterium
TATTTTTCACCTTATGTGGATTCTACGGGCTTCCATCGACCAACGTATTCCGATATTTTGGAATATCTAATTGAATATTTTAAGAATATATATGGTCAAGATTGCTATCTTGGAAATGATGCTGCAGATTATCAATGGATATCTATTATAGCGTATCGGTTGAGTGATGTGATGGCAGCATTACAGGACGATTATAATAACAGAAGCGTGGCAACAGCGACAGGGACAGCATTAGATGGTCTTGTAAAATTGAATGGTATTACAAGAAAAGCTGCGTCTTACTCTACTTGCACTGTTACGTTAACAGGTACAGCATTTACAATTATTCAAAATGGTTTGATTCAAGACACGTCAGGTTATTACTGGGATCTTCCTCAAGTTGTAATAATTGGTAGTGGAGGAACCGCATCAGTTACAGCTATTTGCCAAACGATTGGTAATATAGCAGCGTTAGAGAATACATTGACTGTTATTGCTTCTCCTCAATATGGTTGGGCGTCAGTTACAAATTCAACCGCTGCGACACCTGGACAGGCTGTAGAAACTGATGAGCAATTAAGATCAAGACAGGCGTTAAGTACAAGATTGGCTTCTCACACTATGTTGTCTGGAACAGAAGCTGGTATTGCTGCTGTGACAAATGTTACGAGATATAAAGTACATGAGAATTATACTGATAGTAACGACGCCGAAGACACTCCACCTCATTCAATTACATGTATTGTTGAAGGAGGGACTGATGATGATGTAGCCTCCGCTATATTTTTAAATCGAGGGATAGGGTGTTCTACGTATGGGGGAGTGGAAGACGAATATTATGCTGATGTTAGTGTTACAGATCCTGATACCGGAAATGTTACAACAATAAAATTTAGACGACCAAAATACATTCCAATTTATGTTAAAATAACTGTTCGATCATTAGAAGGGTATGTGTCCTCAATAACGGGAGATATAAAAAGTGCCATAGTAGATTACTTGAATGATTTGCAGATAGGCCAGGATTTAACAATTTCTGCCTTATATTCAGTAGCGATGGCTCAAATGGAAGATATTAAGGAACCTACATTTTCTGTTACAGAAGTGATTGCAGGCGATTCTCCTGGGGGAATGTTAGCAAAAGATATTGCTATTGACTTTGATAAAGTAACTTTAGGAGTTTTACAAGAATCTCCAGAATATGTTCAGGTTGAGGTAACTTCTATATGAATACAATAGCAGAGTACTTATTAAAGGTAACAAGTCAGTATCAGAATAGTCCGAAGTTTTTGGAATGGCTGTCAATTCCTCTTTTGATTTGCCAGCATGTTCATGAGTGTTCTGAGAACATGCCGGCAGAGTTCGATTTGGATTCTGCTGTTGGGGTTCAATTAGACATTATTGGACAATACCTAGGACAATCAAGAACACTGCCATTTGACCCAACAGACGGTACTTCCTCATATCTAGAAGATGATATATATAGAAATATTTTAAAACTAAAAACTATGACCAATTATTGGGACGGTTCATTACATTCGATATATATTGGATGGAATGAAGTTTTTTCCGAATCTTTTATTAGTATTGTTGACAATATGGATATGACGGCAACAATAACATTGTCAGGTATGATGACTCAATTAATAAAAGATATGATTTATAATGATCTTGTACTTCCACGCCCAGAAGGAGTACAGTACATATATGGGACAGAAGAAGATTTAAATATAGTAGCAAGATTTGCTTATGATTTAGATACTAATGATTTTAAAGGTTATAATGAATCGTGGTGGGATAAAAAAGTAATTTAATATTTTTAGAAATAAAAAGGAGAAATAGCTATGGCAGATAATAAATTTTACCAATTTTGTAATCTTAGTACGTTGAATGCTATGAGTAATTCAGCGTACAGTTCTCATCCTCAACGACAGAATGGAGTAGGGACGGGCATGGCATTGTCTTCTCTTCATAATAAATTATTTTATCAGGTCAGCACGATAACATCAGCTCTGGCTGAAGTGATGAAAAACAATGGATATGACATGGGTTCTTCTATTGAAAGTAGTTGGTCAGCAACAGTCACCCAATTGAGCAATATTGTAACTAAAGCCTTTTTAACAGCCAATCACTA
>CAYMPR010000051.1:0-6457 GCA_964392385.1 uncultured Christensenellaceae bacterium
CCATCTGGTGGTCTTCATATTGCTAATGTGATTGGTTCTGTAAATACAATTGTAACTTTGCAAAAGAAAGAAGAGATTGGAAGGCCTATGGTATTTGTAGCAGATTTACATGCTCTTACTGATGCTGAGCCAAAAGACACTCAAAAGAATGTAATAGAGGTTGTTAAAGATTACATTGCATTGGGTTTAGATCCAAAAAGTTGTGATATTTTTATTCAGTCAGAGTTAATTGAAGAAATTTCTGAGTTAAATCTGTATCTTTCTAGATTAATAACTGTATCTGAGCTTTTAAGAGTACCAACGCTTAAAGAGAAGATTAAGAAAAATATGGAGGTTTCAAATGCTTCTGTTCTTTTGGCTATGTATCCCATTATGATGGCATCTGACATATTACTTCAGAAATCCAAATTTGTTCCAGTAGGACAAGATCAACAAGCACATATTGAAATAGCGAGGTATTTGGCCAGAAAATTTAACAAATCATACGGTGAAAATATTCCTGTTCCTAATATTCTTACACTCGGGGAGCCAGAAAGAATTAAATCATTAAGTGGAGACGGAAAGATGAGTAAAACTAATCCTAGTGGTGCAATACTCCTTGATGACCCTATAGAGGTTTCACTATCTAAGATTAAGAAAGCTCAGAGTGCTTTTGCTGGTGAAATGACTGATTCATTGGATTCGTTGATTAAAATAGGGAAATTCGTAGCTAATGAAGATGAAAAAGAAAAGATAGAAGAGATAGTGAAAAGGCATATGAATGGAGAAAATGTAATGGGAGAGTTTAAGCAAGTTTTATCAGTTGCTATGCAAAGGTATTTAAAAGAATTCCAAGAAAAGAAATCTAAACTTTCTGATTCAGAGATTATTAAGATTGTTCAAGATGGTGGAAAGATTGCAAAAGAGAATGCAAAAGAAACTATTAAAGAAGTTAGAAGATCAATGCAATTTGAATATATTTCCTAATTAAATCCTTACTGAGCTTTAGTAATATCTCCTTGAATATCTTTGATAATATCTTCTGATGTACTTTCCTGTGGTGTATTAGTTGGAGTAGGAATTGGCTGTGGATTTGAGATAGGCTCACTTACTACAAAAGGTGCTGGTTGAGTTGCTGGAGGAGTTTGTACAGGTTCAACTCCTACTTCTGGTTGTTGGTTATTAAATGTAGGAATGGATGTAGTAGGTATTACAGGTCTCTCATTAGGGAGATTGTTTTCGGCCATTAATGGAGTTTCCTGGGTTTTTTCTTTACCTTTAACCATAGGTATTTTAAGCCTTTCATCAACTTTAACCTCAAAGGGAGCCTTTTTCCCATTTATTTTTGCAAGTAATTTCCATTTAACGTTATGATCTTTTGCTATTGAGTTTAAAGTGTCACCCTCTTTAACTATATATTCTTCAGAGTCTCTTACAGCCATCTTATACTTTCTTTTAGATCCAGATAAAAGTAATATTGCAGTAATCAATATTATTAATACAGAAGCATACAGTGCCATAGCATAGACTGATGGAACAATTACAAAGGTTAATTCTTTTGTTAATGTTTCAGGCCCGTTTTGACCATCAAATGTAATTGTTACAACTGCCTTATATATACCTCCCCAAGGGTTATTTTCTATATCGAAATTAAAGGTCTGTTGGTTACTGTTTAATATTGTAAATTCAGAGGTGTTTGAATAAAAGAGCTTAGAGGAAATCAAATTATTAACATCAATTTTTATTGAGGTATCCAAAGACACATTCCCACTATTTGCCAATGTAACAGTAAGTTGATTTTTTCCACCTTCGTTTTTAGTATAGAAGAAATCCTCTATTTCCAACTTTTTAAGCATATCTCCAGGTATTGTTACTACAGATCTAATTGCTGCTCTGAAACTTAAATTAACTCCTGCATTGTTTTCTGCTTCTTTTTTCTCTTGGACTACAATACAAGCGTTATGCTCACCAACTGAGACATCTTCAGGGATTGTAACTGTAAAAGGCACAATTATATTTGTATTTGGTTCGAGAGTAACTTCGCTTTCTTCTAATTTATACCAAGTTCCTTCGTTAACTATGTCCTCCGAAAGCTGTTTACAAGCAAAAGCTCCGTCCGAAGAAGGTGTTGTATCGGTAGCGTAAACTAAGATTGTTTTAGTATCTGTAGTGTTGTTCATAACTACAACACCATCATTAATAGTAGTTCCTGGTGCACTTTCGAAAATAAATATGGATTGGGTTCTCTCGTTATCTTCCCTTGGATATGCAGGTAATATGCCTATACCATCCTGTCCAATTGCGAATACTGTAGAATAAATAAGGCTTAATAGTAAAAGTGTTAATAGGGCAGTTTTTGTTTTTTTCATTTTTTCGAATACCAAATTATACCGCTGTAACAGTAATTGTTAAATTAATAGAGTAATCGGAAGCTGCTGGCTGTTCTCCTGGAATTGTTTGTGTTATTGCTACTCCTGTTAATTTCCAGTCTCCAATATCATCAGAACCTGCAGCTGCATTAAGTAAGGTTATGCTATCAACAGAGGTCTCTGCAAATGCTGCGGAAGAACCTTTTGTTATATTATTTATTGTGCATGAGTTACAACTTCCTACAGCTAATGTTCCAGCAGAAGCATCTATTGTCATTTGTCCAGCTAAAGAGTCTGCATCGGCTCCATCTGTACAACCACTACTTGTGGCGTCATTATAATCGTAGTCGACAGTGCTGTCCCAGTAAGCAGTTGGACCACTAGTGGCAGCAATTGTTAATGTCCACCCACTATCTGCAGCATCAGGGTTTTGTACATAAAGTTGTTGTGAAGCGGTCCCTAATGTCCCAGTTGAAGATTGACAACTAAAGCTAAAGTTCTTAGAAGACATTGCAAAAGAAGGGCTTGCTACAGGAGTATATGCTGCATCTACAATGTCTGCAGTTAATGTTCCTGAGTTAATAATTTGAGTTAGTGCTGTTGTTGCGGATCTAACGACCCCATATTTCTCCTTGTACAAAAAGTACATAGTTGTTGCTCCAGTAATGAAGGTAATTAAGAGTGCGCTAACAGTAATTATTATTTTATTTCTTTTCATTCCTTTTATAAATAAGATTACAGTTTAATCGTAATATATTCACAGAGCACTTGTCAACAGACTAAATACAAATATACTATACAGTTCATAAAACTAAATAGCAACGATTGTAAGAGTTAAATTTATACCATAGCTGTCTGCAGCTTGCTCTTTGGGTATAGATTGAGATATACCAACATTTGTCAACGACCAATTACACCCAGAGGATTGTGAGGAGGCTGAAAGTAGGAGGATTGAGTTAACGGTCCCTTCGATAAAAGAAGAATTACTGCCCAAACTTAATCCAGCATTTGAACATCCTGAACCAGCCGTTAGGGTTGCAGATGAGGGAGATATTGATAACTGCCCACCATAACTATCACTGTCTGCGCCATCTTCGGCATTTGAAGTTGAATCGTTAAAATCAAAGAATTTGCTACTACCAGAATTCTCCCACAATCCTGTAGGACCATCTGTAGCTGCTATACTAACTTGCCAGTTGGTAGTTCCATCAGATTGTATAAATATTTTCTCTGAAGATGTTCCCAAAGTTCCTGTAGATGTCTGGGAGGAGAAAGAAAGTGATTTGTTACTCATACTTATATTTGGGGAGGACACGGAATTGTTCGTTGCGTCTACAATATCTACAAGAAGACCAGTAGCTTGCCAAGTACAGCCACAAGTACTACAAGCTGCTTGGGTTGAGTACGAACTGCAACTAGAAGGAGTCCCACTACAAGCTGGAGGATTCCAGGTGCATACTGGGCAGGAATTACAGTTTGCTTCGGAGCAGTTGCTACAGTTAAGTGTTCCACTACAACTCATTGTAGCGTAAGTAGAGATTACTCCTAAACTTGCACCAAGGAGAGATAGAGTAATAATCAATACGGGTATGAAGTGTTTTTTCGCTAATTTCCTATAGAGTAAATATAGAATTGCGATTAATGTTATAAAAAATATTGCCCAAATAATGTAATAAAGAGGGCACTCTTCTTGTTGTTTTGCAATTTCCTCTTTGGTAAAGGAATCCATACATTTAGCATGTTTGTAAAGCCCTTTTTCAGAAGCAATCTTTACGACATTGTCTTTCCCCTTTGAGAAGAAATCTATTAATTCACCCCATGCACAGAAAAGACTTTTTTCTCTTTCTTTTAGGAAATTGTCTGGGAGATAGTAGCCATCTATTGAGAAAAAGAAAGTGTCCTGTGGTTCACAATCATATTTCATTATTAAGGAATCGTCATAGCTCATTGATAGTGGAAAGACATTTGTACTAGTTTTATCATTTAAGGTAATCTCTTTTGGAGTTATCGATTCAATCTTCATTGTTGAATCTAATGAGGAATCTAGCGTTATATAATCTATGCCGAACGCTCCTGTAAGAAATCTCATTCTTAACTTTAGGGTATTTGAACCTGGATCCTTTTTTGCAATGGAGATGAGGAAGTCGTCGGCTCCACTTCCTGGCATATGATATCCAGCGGAGATTAACCCTTGGTTAACCCAGTTGCTCCCATCCCAAACCTCTACTTTCATCTTAAGATTTTCATCCCACCAGTTTTGTATTCTGTCATTAAATATCTCCCATTTCGAAATATCACTGAATAGGTAGAACTGTTTCTGCCCCATCATATGTGCCATATACTCGTAGTAAGTTGTTAAAAAGGCTTGTTTACGAGCAACTATATAGAGCTTTGATGATTGAGAATTGATATTGTTAAATTCAACTTCAATCCAATCCTCAGTTTTAGAATTGTCGAATTCAGGCTCCCAGAATTCTCCATCATAGCTAGAAATTTGTAATTTACAATCTTGCTTGTCGGAGCTTGCACAATTGTCTGGAGTGACTCTTTGAGATAGTATTCTAGGGGTTCCTGTCAGATCTGGCTTAACTAATCCTTCAACTTTTTCTGCCTTGAACAATTTGAAATCATTTACAAAAGATTTTTCTGGCAATCCCTCATATATCTTAATTTTTACCTCCCCATTTATACACTTGAGGTTGGGTAAGGAGTCATATGATGTTGTACTTACTCCTTCAAAAGCTGCAAAGGGGAATGCCTCATGTTCTAAAATCCATTCTTCTCCATTCCAACTTCCTACCCAAGGGCAGCTAGTACCTCCCCAACTACATCCAGCACAGGAACAGTAGTTACAGTTTGTTTGTGTAGTATTGTTACTGCATGCGCCATTGTTACTACAGTATCCTGCGGTTGTACTACAACCACAACTGGAACAACTTCCAGATGGAAGACTCCCACATGCGGTAGGTGTCCCCGTACATCCTGCTAGGGTGAGTGTCTTTAAACTTAGAAACAGTAAAACAAAGACTGGAATGAGTGCTATTCTTTTATAAAGGGTGTTTCTATTCATTATTGGTATACGAGCTCTATTATTGCATAGTTACTTTGGTTTGGAATAATATCTCCCATATATACGGTATAGGAAGCGGAGCTTTTTTCTTTCCCTTTATATTGTTCCTCTAATTTACCTAAATAGTAAGATGTACTTATGAGTATTTCTCCTGCATTTTTGTTTTTTGAAGTTCGAATTTTATCATTCTCTACCTCAAAATGGGCTGGGAAATTAATATCAAAAACATAACGAAGATTTTGAATGGTCTTGTCGGTGTTATTTTTAAACGAGACTTTACTTAATAATTTGTTATTCTCAATTGTATACTCTAAAGTAACATTGCAAGACTCAATCAATGTTTCTCCCATTAATTTGTTGTTTTCTTCTCTCCACGTCCACTCTAAGTTATCTTCATGGAGGTGGATTTCTTCTGGTCTAATACTTTGGTAAGGATAGTAGAATATAGCACCCCATTTAATATTAAGATTATCTCTATTCTTTGTATCACTTTTGGTGGATACTAAATTGGGTCTTCCATTTTCAAAAGAATATTTGTATTGCGGTTTATTAGATAGGGTAAAAACTAGGGGTGCTAGATATTTTGCAGAGTATACAACTCCTGAAATATTGATAAGGAAAAGAAAAGATATTAGAAACACTTTCGGAACTGACTTCTTCATATGTAATATTCTAACACACTTTTTTTTAAGTCAGCAATAATGGAATTGAGCTCTTAAAATGTGTTAGAATTACGCCTCTGTTTCCTCTGAATTTTCTCCATCTAATATTTCTTCAACGCGAGAAAGTAAATCGTCTGAATCAATTCCTAATCTTTTGGAGTTAACTTTTAAACAGTAATCTATATCTTCTTGAGTCATATTTGGATTTTGCATTAACTTTGCGACACCATTTATAGTATTCTCAACTCTTTTTTCAGGATTTATATTAATTGGGTAGCCAGTAGAGCTTTTGCCAATTATTATTTCTCCACAGTAACTTTCGCTTCTCATGTCGTTATAATTGTAAAGTTAGAAAGCACCATTATATCAATAAACCT
>CAYMPR010000052.1:0-3345 GCA_964392385.1 uncultured Christensenellaceae bacterium
TCCCTTTTCATAACTTGCTCTTGCACTCCCTTTTATATCGATATATGCTCTTGCTTCATCGCTCCAAGAAAATGACACGCCTCCATTAGTTATCCCATTAACCTCTACACCATTTAAGGTGCCCTCGGGCATAGGCTTTATATATGTACTTTCAAATACTAATGCTTTAGGCCCACTCCTAAACCTGTCTTCTACATACACTTTGTAATTCCCACTTGTTCTAAATTGATAAATAAATCTATCTACACTAATAGCTGCACCATAATCATCAGAAGATAAAACTTGGTAACTAGTGCCATCTAGCGACTTTTCTATTTGAATTTTAGTAATACTATTTACTAGATCGCTTGAGGGAATAACTAGCACACTCATCCTTTTTAATATGCCATCAGTAGAATATTCTACGTTTGCAGGATTAAGTGAGATGTTTACCTCTATTTCAGGAGAAAGCCCAAATCTATTAACTGCACCAACAAAATATTTACCTGACCCTAAAATGCTAATATGCTCGTCTTTATTAACTAAATCCAAAATATTGCCGCTTGTGTCTTTGACATAGAAATATCCATTAGCCTCCGTTTCTTCATTTATAGCAACACTTATCCCATCTGGAAAATAGTATGGGGAAACATCACTACTTGTTTCTATGTACCCCGATAATCCTTCAGAATTGACCACTTCTTCGCCAAGTCTTATATATATACTTGGACATGAAGTGATTATTTTAATGTTTCTTACTAACGAGTTATTAAATTCATCTAAAAATTCAACACTGTGAGATCCTGGAGTATAATACTTCCCAGTAACTTCTATCTCATCAATAAAACATTTTATCCCCTCTACAACATCTATTCCCTTAAGAATTAGATCCTCTTTTGCAATTGAAATATATATATCTTCCCATTCAGCTACTTCACTAGGCTCTTTTTCAAAATATCTAACCTTTGTAACTTTCTTTTCAGCATAAGACAAGGCTACCTCATATATTCTAGCTTCTGTAAAGTAGGCAGATGCAACACTTGGATTATCAGAAGACTTATATATGTAATATTCACCTGGCTTTGCGTTTATACTATCAACCGAGTCCATCATAACGCCAGTATTCCATATTTCTCCCGTTGCCCAAGATGCAAATATAACTCCTTCTGCTTCCTCGTTTAAACTTGCATTTATGGCACTTTCATAGGAGGCGTAAGATAAAGTTTTACTCTTTAATTCAACTTCAAACCATTCCTCTATGGGGTATTTTTCAATGCCCATTTCATAGTAGGAAGTAAAGTATTTTCTCTCCTGGTTCCCCGCCAAATCCCTTGCTAAAATATTGTATGTTCCTTGATAAATAGTATTTACTACTTGCCCAGATATAATCTCCACTCCATTAATTTCTATATAACTTGCATCGCTAGCAATAACCGTAACTTGACCAATCTCATCAACGTTTTCTAGTCCAATTATTTCAATTGTTGGAGCAGTTCTATCTAAAAATATTCTTTGAGTATTAGAGAAATTTCCAGCTAAATCCTTTGCTCTAAATGCATATTCCCCTTCGCCCGACAGTATTGAGCCAATGGAAAAACTACTATACTCAACGGCTCCTGGAAGCATTACTTCAATACAAAAAATGTCAGTATCTGGAGAGTAAAAAGTCACACAATTTCTATTTGAATATACACTTCCATAGTACGCTTCAAAGTCACTAGGATATACCGGAGAACTAATATCGTTTACTGATACATATATGTTTCCAGTGGGCAAAGTCACATCGTAATTAACGCTGATCTCATCGCTTTCATTTCCAGCCAAATCTAGGCATTTAAAGAAATACTCGCCTTCAATCTCATCGCCGCTAAAATCTGTTTCTTTTGTATATGTTTCCCAATTTATACTATTTGGATACTTAATATATGCTTTATCAACATTTGTGTGGTCATCTACTCCCTCGAAATAGAATGAAGTATTAATATATGAACCACTATTTAACGAGCTTCCATTTTGATAAATATATCCCCTGGGAATAGTCCTATCAAGAGTAACCGTTTTCACTTCACTTACATTATTAGCCTTATCGTAAGCTATAAAGGAATACTCACCTTCACCATATATTGGTATGTTTTCGCCAAGATTTATGTACCCCGTTTGACCAGGCATTTTTACCTTGTATTCTTTAATTCCACTACCAATATCTTCTCCCCGAAACAACATAGATTCAGCGGATATATATCTTTTTTGGCTTACGTTTCCATTTACCTCAATACTCCCAATTGGCAAAGTGTTATCAAAAAATACTGATACTTCACTAGATAAATTGTCACCCATATCAAAGCATCTAAAAGCGTATATTCCGTTATCTCCAGAAGATATACTTGTCCCTTTATATTGCCTCCAATTGTCGTCCGATGGTGTTTTCCACTGCATTAGTTTTATGCCGTTAATGTCGCTTGCCACATACTTAAATGATCCATTTGTATATTCACCTTCAACTAGCTCTCCTTCCAGGTTTTCTATTTTCCCAACTGGAATACTTTTATCTATAACAAAAGAAGCAACTTCAGAAATGTTACCAGCTAAATCTTCAGCATATACAAAACTTTCTCCTTCAATTCCACATAAAACTTCACCCTGATACTCGGTATATATTTCAGCACCTGGCACCATTAAAAATATCTTCTTGATACCATAGTTATCATCCCCATAGCATAAAAAATCCTCTTTACTAATGTGTCCGTAAGGAACTAGCATTCCTTGTAGTTCCAAGGTAACATAGGGCAATACTCTATCAATAACTACTCTTCTTTCTAGCGATACATTTCCTGCATTATCTATAGCTTTAAATAGATATACTCCCTCTACTCCTACTTCCCCACCTTGAACATATTTCTCATATTCACTTGATCCTGGTCTTTTTATATAGGTTTCCTTAATTCCACTACTATCCTCTGCGCTATATGAAACATATTGCTTGTTTGTATATTCGCTACTAACTATCCCTACTTGGCTATATATATCCCCCAAAGGTTTTACCCTATCTAATGTTATATATATCCTATTCGACTCGTTTCCGGCTAAATCAATTCCATAAATCTCATACATCCCTTCGCTACTAAGTAAAGTCCCTTCATTGTAGCCAGAAAACGTCGTTTTTAACGGCTCCTTTACTCTTAAGGTAACATTCCCACCAAGCGCATCTTCCCCTTCAAAATATATGCTTTCTGCGTTTGAATACTCTAAAGTAATCTCTCCTAACCCATTCCCAAATCCTTTTACAATAGGCTTAACATCATCTCTAGTTATCTTATGAGGCGCAGACACATTGCCAGCTTTATCTGTTGCAATAAACAAATATTC
>CAYMPR010000052.1:3445-6310 GCA_964392385.1 uncultured Christensenellaceae bacterium
CCAGACGCAATATTTACTCCATTTGCTTTTAAGGAGTATGAAGGAGCTGTTCCATCCACTTCGAACCTATACAAATAATTAAATACACAAATTGAAGTTACCGTTGGCTTATATGAAAAAGATATATTTATTTCATAATTTCCATCTTCAAGGGGAGCTGTATGTAACAAGCCAATTGGTCCACTTATTGCTTGGTTTATTACCACCGAGCCATTCTTTTTCATTGTAAAATTACTAGCGTTTGTCTCCTTATATGCACTGACACCTATTAGATACCAAGAAAAATTAAATATAGTATCCATTGCTGCTTCATAATACTCGCCAGTACTATGCTCTGATTCCATTCTAGCTTTAGCAATTAATACACTTCCGTGTCTAATTTCACTTCCAATTCCCCCACCCTCATTATGTAGTCCATATGGGCCATCTTCTACCCATGTGTATTCGCCACATAGGTAATACGTTGAGCTAGTTTCTACTAGTGCGTCAGCTCTTCCTATTTCTCCTCCACCCGTTACACTAATAATCCCAATAACAGCAATTAACGCTAGCATTATCCCTATTATTTTCCTTATCATATATATATTCTTTTCCCCTTATCTTTTTAAGAATTATCTCGTCTTCTTTATACAGCTCTAGCCTTTTCCCTTATTCCCCGATGATTTTCTCACCCAAGCTATATATTCCCATCCTTACCCATAAACCCTATATCGCAAGAATTATCTCATCTGCCTTATAAAGCCCTGCAACAATCTCATCTTGCCCACCCCTTAATGCTCTATCTCTAATGATCCTTATCTTTTTAAGTGCCAATTTAATATCCCCATCTTCTAATAGAGCTAGTATTTCCTCTACTTCTTCAAATCCTATGATTTTATCCAGAATCTCGACTAGCTTAACTAGATAGTCTTTGCCATTTCCCTTTATCCTTTTTATTTTCTTTTCAACCTTGAGATCTAATTCTCTAGCGATTTCAAGGACACTTCTTTTTTTCATATCATAAAAAACATCTTCTTCATCAAAGTATCTAGCTTTTGTGTCTTTTAAATATGAGGGGTTAAACTTTAAAACCTTACACTCGAAACTGGGCGTAAAGCGTGTCTTTAAGGGATTAAAACCAAATACAGTAACTACTGCGTTTCCCATATCTCCTGGCTTATTTAATCGCTGCAATTCACTAGGATATACAAGGGGTCTTTCTTCAAAAGAAAAATTCTCCGAATATTCTTCGCTCTTACTAGTAGAAGTCCCTACACTTTTTTTCATTACTGCATAGTTACCACATCTTTTTGAAAAATCTTCAAGTGTCTTTTGATCTGTTGTTCCAATATATATTTGGACATTACAATTAGACTTTATTATCTCTGCAGCCTCACTCCCGTAAACCTTGGATAGCTGTGCATAACTTTGGACAACTAGCGTTAGCCAAATATTTCTGCTTCTTCCAACGGTTACCATTTGTTCTAATTTATGTACGGGAGGGAGGTTTCCAAACTCATCTAAAATGAAATATACAGGTCTACTAAGTGTCAGATCCTTTTCCAAATTGGCTTTTGCAACTAATTCCTTATATGCTTGTAATATCAAAATAGAAGCAAGAGTATGTCTTGTTTCTTTCTCATCAGGAATCTGCAAGAAAATGGCAGTTGGCTTATCGCCCATACAGCCAAAGTCAATTTCGTTACCCGATGTCATAGAGCAAATACCCATATCGGAAAACATTCCAAGCTTATCGTAAAGGGTAGTTAAATAGCTGTTTCTTGTGTTTTCTGCACTATTTAGTACTTGTCTTGCTAAACTTGCAGCTTTTGAAAGCACACCCCTACCACTAAAATACTTTTTAAGCCCTGCACAGTTTTTATCGCTATCAGTTGCAATCTTTGTAAGGTTATATAGGTTAAATCTATCTTCTCCCATACCAAGCTCTGCGTTCCCGCTATCTTCTAGCATAGCTAGAGCAATAGCTAGTGCAAAATTTCTTGCTCCCGACTCCCAAATTGGCTCATGCTTATTTATAATGGGACAAAGCCCGGAAACAATGTCGTGTAAATCCTCATATGCTTCATCAAATAGCCGTTGCTTTTTTACGTTGCATTCGCCCACTGCATCCTCATATCTCCCGTATTCTTTCCCCTCAAAGCTATATACTCCCCTATCTTCTAAAACCTTTATCTTTTCACTTGCTTCCAGCATTTCTTTATTTTTTCTATATATGGGGGTTAAAGGATTCCATTTAACTGAAGAAAATGGGCTTCTAAGATTAACCACCTTAACCTCATATCCCCTTTCTTCTAAGTCTTTTTGATGGAGCTGCGTAAGTTCCCCTTTAGGATCGGCTATAAGCATAGATGGTTTCATTCCAGTCTCACTAAGTACCCTTATAACTGGATTAATATATGCTGTAGTTTTTCCCGATCCTGTGGTTCCAATAACCATAGCGTGAGAAGCCCTTGCAAAATTTACCTCATATCTATCCCCCACTTCCTCAGCTCTTACCACCACGCCTTCCTTCCCTCTTTTCCCCATCTCCCTTATCTCAAGCATCTCAAAAGCTTTATCTCTTTCCCCCTCACCCAAAAAGCTACTATCTTCCAGATTTCCCCCCATCCTATCCTTTCCAGCATCAAGTAGCTTTTTACCCCTCTTACTCCAAAACCTATCGTATTCCCTCGATAGCATCACTATTCCCGCTGCAACCACAGCCAGCCCCGCTACCCCAAAAGTTCTCTTATCTAGCATCACCCAAGGCCCTACAAACCTTCCTCCCCCAAGTGCAAGCGAGTTTAACACCGCCCCCACAACATACGAGACCACGACAATGCCAATCGCCCCAAGAATATATTTATAATATTTGCTAATCTTCAT
>CAYMPR010000053.1:0-6180 GCA_964392385.1 uncultured Christensenellaceae bacterium
GTAGAAGAAAAGGCAGAAGACAATTCACAAACAACCTTTGAAGATTTGGTTTAAGTTTAGGGATATATGGAGAAAATAATTGAAAGTTTTTTGTTGGAGTTATGAGAGTATATTAAATGCATTAGAATCTGTCGATACAGACATGGTTGCATATTTAGCTAGAAACAACATAACAAGCGAAAAGGCAAATCAATTAGTATATGACTTTAATATAGCAAAGAATAAAAACTTAATCAAAGATAATAGTGAAAAGAATCTACAATTATGGATGAAAAAACCTATTGAGGAATTTATAAGGTTTGTCAATAAAACAAAAGAAACTAAAACCAATACGACAATAAGAAAGGAAACTAAAGAGAAAGGTTCGGAATTAGTATTTGAAGATGACAATTGGTATGTATATTTAATTAAAACCCATACAGCGGCACAGTTATTAGGTAAAGGAACAAAGTGGTGTATCACACAAGATGATAGTAGTTATTTTAGTGATTATTCAAAAGAGGCTACAATATACTTTTTAATTTCAAAAACTCTCCCTGAAACAGATGATTGTTACAAAATAGCATTATTAAAATATGCGGATATGATAAGATACTGGGACGCAAAAGACCATCAATTACTCAAAATCCCAAAGAAATATACTCTACCAAAGTTTAAGCCCAAGTATTTAGTGACTCCATTTGGGTTAAAAAAATTAGAGGGGAGAAAACATATAGAAAGTGGAGAGTTTTCTGAATTGGGTATAAAAGGGGCGGTAGCCATACCAAATTCAGTTATTACAATAGGGAGTATGGCTTTCCGCCGCAACGAAATAACAACATTAAATCTTGGCAATTCGGTTATTACAATAGAAACAGATGCGTTTGCTGAGAATAGAATATCTGAGGTAAACATATCCGATTCGGTTATTACAATAGGAATAGATTCGTTTTATAATAATGGAATAGAAAAATTACATATAGGGGATTCAGTTGAAACTATAGGGGATGGTGCATTTTATTTAAATAGTATACCAGAAATAAATATACCTAATTCAGTAATTGAAATAGGGATGGGAGCATTTGCTAACAATAGAATAACAAAATTAACCCTAGGCAATTCAGTTACTACAATAAGAGATTTTGCGTTTTGTCAAAATAAGATATTAGAAGTAACTATTCCCAATTCGGCCATTACTGTGGGTTCTGGTATATTCAGCGGTTGTAATGAACTTAAACACATATACATAGATAACACAGAAGATTTTGTAAAAAAGAATTGGAGTGAGGGGTGGAAAGACGGTTGTAATGCAGAAGTAATATATTTAAGGAAAGAAACGAATTAAAATATATTACAATAATAGATATACCAAACAAAAAATAGGGGATAAAAATTGACCACAGCGGAAGCAATAAAACAAATACAATTTAATTTAGGAAAACTAGACGGGATAAAGACTCGTTTAGAGTTAAGCGAAAAGGACTTACAGCAAGTAATAGGCAATTCTTTGAGAGAGCTAACGACAAGAGTTGACACCCCGGCTGTTTTAATTGTGCCTTTTTCTTCAGTTATAGATTTATCCTTTTATAAAATAGCCGAGATAATATTTGTAATGCGGTCAGAGCCACCAACAGGGGTTTCAATGGGTGCCGGGCTAGACCCTTTTTATATGTCTTCGGTAGCAGGGGTATCTCAGCCAAACTCTGCGAACACCCATGCAATACTACAAACACAAGCACAATACGCCATAAGGGCAATGGCACAAAATACAGTACAGGCAGAGTTGCAATATATGACAGACTTATATGCGAAAAAGATGTATGTAAGTTATGCGGGGGTACAGCCACAAGCATTGTCCATAATATACAAGCCAAAGCTAGAGGTAGTAGAGGACTTGCCAAGTGATTATTGGACTGCTTTATTGATACAATTAGCGACAGGGCATTCAAAGATAATATTGGGGAACTTAAGGAGCAAGTATACGGTAAGCAACTCACCTATGCAATTAAACGGGGCTGAACTTGTTTCACAGGGCAAAGAGGAAGTGGCTAAGGTGTATGAGGCATTAAAGGACAATAATTTGTTTTTTAACTTAAATTAGTTATATGGGAGATAGAAGTGAGAATTAGGAAAATATCAAAAGAAGCAATTTCTGGAAACGCAATATTAAAATTAGCAGAGGGTGGTACGCCCTATTTAACAAAGAAAGAAACAGGGAATAGGGTTACTAAAAGTATGACAATTCAGTATGAAAAGAATTCTGCACATTGGCAAGACCAAGACGTAGATAAATTATTTCAGACAGGAGTTGAGGGCTTTACAATTCCAGTTATAGGTTCTACAGGAACCAAGTATCGTGTAAGGATTGATATATTGGGGTTTTTAGAGCCATTGAAAAAGGCATTTAAGGACAGGGGGTTTTCGGCAATTTCTGCAGAGAGTGTTTTTAGGAACACTGTATTATCAAATGATATTCGTGTAAAGTGCGAGTGTATGGACTTTGCGACTAAGTTAGCCTATTGGGCAAAACAGGCAGATTCTCTAACACTAGATTTTGTGCCTGCACCGTTAGGAGCACCCGTTAGAAACCCCGTCAATACATTGGGTATAGCATGTAAGCACATAATTCATTGTTTAAAGGATAGGGAAGCATGGGTAGGGATTATGGGCAAGAACCTATTTAATTTTATAAAAGAAGTACATAGAAAAGACAGGATATTGTTTGACTTGTTAATTAGACCCGCATTAGATATAACAGATGATGAAATATTTGGGCGTCCAATTCGTGGCAAAAAGCCAATAGCGGTGGCACAAGGAAACACACAAGGAAATCAAGTTCATGGAAACGGACAGCCACAAGCCTCAAGCCGTGTTGTAGGGGCACCAGTAGTGTCAGGGAGTACTAATACAGCAGGGATAGACGGAGATGGCACAACCTCTCACGAAAGTCTTAAGATAAATGAACCTGGAATAAAGGCTGCTAAGGCGGCAAAAGAGGGTTTTCCGGGATATTATTCTGGGCAAACCACTTATGATACAATACAGAATAAGCTAATAGAAAATGCAAGTTCTAATGGTATAACAATAACTGATTATATTACACCACAAAATGGCACCTTGCAGATTAGCACTTTAATAAACATTATGAAAAAGTATCCTGCATTGCCTGCGGATAAGTTAAAGCAATTAGGCGACCCAGACATGTCCGTTTCTCATATGGAAATATTGGCAAAGGGGTGGGCGAATAATTTAGACCTATTTCCTTATGCACAAGAGTTTGATTCTAAAACACTTGAAAAACTTTTCAAGGCCTCACAGAAAAACTTTCCATTAGAGAAGTTTGCATTGAAAGGATATAACAGTGCACAAATTGGACAATTATTGCGTGCATATTCTATTGATAATGCTTTATATAACAAACTTGTAAATGGGAATTATAATTATACTCAAATGCGGGATGAAATCTCAATATTTAAGGATAGTATGCAACCATAGGAGAACGAGATATTGGGAGATTGTTTTGTACAGGCATATAATAACTTTTTTGATAGTAGGGATAATAATGTATTACTCGTACACGGAGTAGTAACAGGCAGGGGGAAGATAGAGGGATTAAAGTATTTACACGCATGGATAGAGATAGGAGATAAAGTAATAGATACAACAATGTCACTATTTGCGAAAGGCTTTCCAAAAGACGGGTATTATAGATTAGCACAAGCAGATGAAAAGGAAATGTTCAAGTATAGCAAGCCCAAAGCAATAGAAAAGATACTCAAATATAAGACATATGGACCATGGGAAATAGAGCTAGAAAAATATATATGAAAAAGTAAATAATATTTATTTATATAAGGAGAAAATAAAAAATGAAAATAAGGGCAATAGAAAGCTCTGAAAGTGCTATGATAAAAGACTTGGGGTATTGGATTACAAAAGAGATTATAGAAGAAAATGGTTTTTCTACTAGACAGATTGCATATGCATTTCTTGCCGAGTATCCAAAGTATAGGGATATTGAGTTAGACGCAATAAGAAATGAGATAGCAAAGAATCTCAATAGGATACATTCAGGTGCAAAAGAAAGCGGTATAAAAAGTCAAAAGATAGCGAAAGAGGGAATAACGACTGACTTTGCAACTGCCCCTATAAATGCATATATGATTTATGCAAGTTTTAAGCGTGGATATGATGTCACATTAGTAGGGCAAAAACTGTTCCCATATACTCAAGGACTAACAATAGATATTAGGGGTCAAAATTTATCAAGCGTTTTAAATGTTCTTGAGAATAATAAAAATGCTAATGGGGATACTTTATTATCAGAAACAAACTTTATTCTAAAATCCCCTGCATTGCCCGCTAGTTTTATAGCGAGTGGGGCAGATGATGTAGAAATAAGGTTAATAGTAAAAGGTGGTATGGGGCTTTCATCACAAGACATAAACAATCTTGTTCTAACCCCATGGGCTGAGATATATAAAGCAGCATATATTGCTTCAAATCCTTATTATAGTAATATAGTTGTAGACACGGATTATATAGAGGCCCTTATTACAAATATAAATATGATATCCCCTAACTTTATGAAAGCGGGGTTACACTCTAAACAAGACCCGAATATAGGCTTTAGTGGGTTAGTATTATCACAGGGGTTAGGAAGCCAAGCACCGACATTTCCAGCAGTGTCAATTAGCCCAAAAGTATCTAGTTTAGGTGCTACTTCACAACAACTCCCAGCATTAATTGTTAGGGACTTGTCTAGTTCATTTGGTATTCAAATAGACCCGGCAGATGTTAAGGTTTCTAGTTCTTCTAATTCTTTATCGGCTACGGATTATGAGGTTCAAATAGGGAGCAAATCTACTAATGCCGATGCAAAGTTAGTGTCTGATTCACAAACAATAACTTTAATTTTGGTTATAGATAGGGAAAACTATGCACAAGAGCAATTAATGCAAGACGTACTACATCTTATTGACAGGTAGTATAATATAAGGAGAGAAAAATGGATTATATTAAGAGAATTTTTTTAGAGGTACTAGATAAAGATTATGACCACGAAACACCGGATAAGCCAAGGACGGTTGCTTTTCATAAGGCTTGTACCAAGGCATTAAAAGAGATGGTGCGACCGTATAATTATGTTGTACATACCTCAAGCCCTAATTGGAGAGATTTTACAGCGTTTGTGGAAGACCCAGAGAGTGGGAAGTATATTTTTGTTTCCTGTGAGTATAATGATTCTCAAGATTCAAAGTGGGGAAATCGTGTAATGTATCGTGCCGCAAAATCCTTGAAAGACTATAGTGGAGGCAGAAATAACTTTACAGACTTTAATTCTTTAGGAGAAGAAATACACAAATTATTTCAAGTTACAGCAAGGGGTGTTTGGGAAAGTACTTCAGCGGGGGGTAAGCAAGGTTTAGATAGTTTAAGTGTTGCAACGGAAGACAATAATGATTTTTTTGGAAAGCTAGAAGTGGAGAAATACGGGGATGTAGTAGTTGGGGCACTAGGCGGAAAAAAGATTTCAAAAGAAAAGCAGCTTGCTAATATGCGGGGTGGAATATCCTATGAAGCAAGCAGGCTAGGAATGGCTTGGACAGATTTAATTAGGACCTTAGAGGGTTTATGTTATTTAAGAAGGGCAGAAGAGATAGATGATTCTACCTATTATGTTTATCCTCCAAACTCTCACATATTAGTTTCACAAGAGGGATTATTTGATAAGGTTTTTTCCACAGAAAAAACAAAACTCCAAATTCAAGCCCTTAAAGAGTTAATAGAGGAGAAAAATGAGGGAGAGGAGGATAATTTACTTGAGGGTATAAATGAAGCGGCAGCAACGGAAAAAGACGAAGAAGAAGCAAATGAAGCGGCAGCAACAGAGTATTCAGATGGCTTAAGATTATATCAAGTGTCTAAAGGATATGCGATAGTCGCTCAAAGTTATTATGATAATTATGCTAATCGTGCTTTTGTAGATAGGGTAGTAAGCACGATTGAAGAGGCAAGGATTGTACAGGCCTCGTTAGAAAGAAACGATAGAATGTCTTTTACAATATTTAATTGTAATACTAGGCCTATAGCGGCAGAAGAGTCTACTTATGGTGAATTTTTTGAAACAAAGGAGAATAATAAAATGGACAATGAAATGAATTTTGATGATGAAGATTTTGATGTTGAGCCCGAAGAAGA
>CAYMPR010000054.1:0-6013 GCA_964392385.1 uncultured Christensenellaceae bacterium
GCGTCTCTAAAAACTTCAGATACTGTTGGATGAGGATAGATTTGTTTTTTCAACTCCTCTACTTTAATTTCAAGCCCAATAAATGAAGATATCATGGCGATATATTCCGAGGAATAAGGACCAATAACTGATGCCCCTATTAATGTCCCTTTGGCCTCATTATATACCAGTTTTAATATGCCCGATCTATCATCGCTTTCTGCTATATATCTACCTGAAAACATTAACGATATTTTAACTGATTTAATTGTATATCCCTTGCTTTTTGCGCTCTCTTCTGTCTCGCCACAAGACGCAACTTCGGGGGTAGTGTATATAACAGAAGGAACTGCTAGATACGACATTGAATCATTGATGTTTAGAATATTATTTACTGCCACATCTGCTTCTCTATATGCAACATGAGCAAGCATATATGCTCCTGTAGCGTCCCCTGCAGCATATACTCCTTTGATGTTTGTTTGCATCTTATCGCTAGTTACAATACCTCTATTAACTGTTACGCCTATATTTTCAAGTCCTAGGTTTTGGGTTACCGCTTTTCGCCCTATAGATACCAATACTCTGCTAAATGGAAGGGACGCCTTAGCTCCTTCTTTTTCGAAAATTACTTCATTTTCATCTATTTTTATGACCTTTGCGCCCGTAATAAACTTAACGCCTTTTTTCTCAAGAGCCTTTCTTAACAAGCTTGAAATCTCTAAATCTAATGGTCCGCCAATATTGTCTAACATCTCAACTACGGTAACATCTGAACCCGCTAAAGCAAAGTATGAACCCATCTCAAGACCTATTACGCCACCCCCAACAACTACTAATTTTTCAGGGATTTCATTAAGAGAAAGTACTTCTCTATTAGTTAAAACATACCCTTTTTTATATCCTTCAATAAGCCCAACAATCGGAGGCATAAGTGGCTCTGAGCCCGTTGCAATTAGTAGGTTTTTTCCTAAATATTCCTTCTCATCAACCTTAACTAAAAACCCTTCTTCTGTCTTTTTTTCGATGTAGCCTTGGCCACTAATAACCTCAACGCCCGCAGCTTTAATTGAGGCCTTTACTCCTAGCACTAATCTTTTTACAACCTTATCTTTATATTTAACTACTTGTGCTTGGTCTATTTTCCCGCTTCCTTCAAATATAACTCCAGCGTCTTGTGCTCCATTTAATGAGTCAAGAATTTTAGCTGAATGCAAAAATGCTTTTGAGGGAACACAGCCTTCATTTAGGCAAACTCCGCCTATTTGTCCTTTCTCAATAAGAAGTGTCTTGAGTCCTGCTTTCCCAGCTGTCTCTGCCGCTCTATACCCTGCTGGCCCTGCTCCGATAATGATTAGATCTAGTGTATCCATTATCCTCTCCTTGTTGTATAATTTGTATCTTAATATTATTCTAAATATGCTACTTAGTCAAAAAACTACAGTCGAATTTGTTTTTTCCCTGCTACGCAAATATATATCGTGTTATACTATGTTTTCACTTTAGACTTTGAAGTCGTAACTCTATAATTGAAAATTTTGCGACACGTGTCGGAAAAAATTCAGTTTTTTGGTTTATGGGGTAAATTTATACAATGCTTCTCCCAATTTTAATAGAGAAGAGCAAATCATTAACCCTATGGGCCTTTGAAATGCTCTTATAATATGTTTAATAAACTATTTTGAGGTCTATGCTGCTAGCTTTCTCTTCTTTAAGAATTTAACTAAGAAGACTATTCCAACGCTTATTCCACCTGCTCCAACAGCTGAACCCGTAGATATTAGTATTATATCTAGTGTGCTAAGTCTAAAGGGCGCTTTAATTTCTGACACAGTGTCCGTTGCTGTATCATATTCGTAGCCTTGATAGAACAAGTCTTTTCCATCAAAAGTTAATTTACCAAACGTAGGATTTGATAGATATGGGTCATGAAGGTCAGCGCCTGTATATATTGGAACTCCTTCGGTTTCTTGATACTTATAGAACTTGTTTCCAACAGTCCCTAAGTTTACATACATTATGCCCTTGTCGCCAATTTTAGTTGTCTTGTTGTTGGCAAATGTTACTTCTTCGCCATTTTCATCAATATAGAATGTTTCGCTATATGTGTGATCATGTCCGGAAATAACTAAGTTAACGCCGCCTTGAGCAAATACTGGGCCTAGCTGAGCTCTTAAAGCTATTATGTCCGCATCAGTTGCGTGTGGGCCTGCGCTATATAAGCTCTTATGCATAATAACTACTTTGTGCGTCTTTGTAGAGGCAGCTAAATCCTCTTGTAGCCAAGCAAGTTGCTCTAATCCTAGACCAGTCTCGTCGGAGTCATTTGTGTTTAAAACGGTAAAGTGAACTCCAGAATAATCGTATGAGTAGTATGCACCAGTTAATGTATCTTGATCTGGCAAACTAAAGTTAAAGTTCATTAACATATAGTTATACGGCTCTACATATACATTTTCACTGGATTTAAAGAATTCGAATTCATCTTCCATTTCAAAGTAATTACTATCGTGGTTGCCCGCTGCTACAACTTGCGTTGTATTTGCAAGGTATGGCCTTAACACATCAAAGTAATGGCTATATTGGGTAGTATTCTTGGAATACTCAACTAAATCCCCTGCGCTTATAATAAATGAATATCCCTCATCAAAAACCGATTCTGCTGCAGTTAGTAGTTTCCCTACTCTTTCGTAAGCAGCTGCAGTATATCCTTGAGGATCGGTAATTAAAAGTATTTCAAAGGGGGCGTTATCAACTCCTGGGGCAGTTTTAAAAGTATATACCTCGCTCCAATATCCCCTAGTAGGATTACCAACTCTATAGCTGTATTCAGTTGCTGGCTTTAGCCCGGTTAAGGAGACTGTGTGTCTTGCTTTTTCTAAATATCCAAGTTGAGACCAAAGCCCTAAGTCTATCAGCCCCATTGTCGTTCCATATATAACTGTTTCGCCAGTTACGCTTGTTGCGTTTTCTGCAACAAAGGCTCCTTCCATATATTGAACAACCCCAGATTCGACTCTTCTATCGGTAAACCAAGAAAAGTTCTTGTCGGTTGCTGGATTTTCTCCAAAGGTTACAACAAGTTTTGCGGGAAGTTTTCCGTTTTCAATTGTCGGCATATCGGTTCTTGATCCCTCAATATATGTATAAGTGTCAGTATCATTAAGTTTAATTAAGGTCTTATCGGTGCTTCCATCGAAAGTTGTATCGATAATATATGCATTAACAACATTTGATGCGATTTCACCAACTCCAATAAAGAGTGACTCGGTTAAATAGTCTTCAAGCATAGCATCTAAAAAGCCTACTATTGTCTTTCCGCCAAGGTCTAAATTAATTCCAAAAGATGCACCTAGTCTACTATCAAGTAGCTTTAGTGCAACATCCCCTAAAACAATATTATCTGCAGTTAATGGAGCTGACTTAGGGTATTCTAACATTGTACTTAAAAGCGTAATAATTGGGCTAATTCCATTTACAGAAGATATATCTATGGAGGTTTCTAAAAGTCCTTTAAGAAGGAAATATATCCCTTCTTCTTTATCAAGCAATATCTCAACTAGCTCTTTAACGACTTCGCCGCTTCTAATGTTTGCTGTTGCTTCTCTAATTTCTACTGGTATCTCTTCTAAAGAGGAGGCTTCTGTTCCTTCGGATTGCCCGGAATATATATACATTACATAGTCAATTATCCCAACACTTTCGGATAACTCGAGAGACAACAATTTATCAACCATATCTCTTAAAAATCCAAAAATCTTGTTGTTTTCAAGAGCTGGATCTGTTCCTTGATATTCATAACTTGCAAGAACTTTTGTGTTTATTTCTTCAATTAAAACATCTACTAATTGATTTGTAATTGGAACTAATACACCATTGAAAAGACCATCAACAACGCCTCCCAACATTTCTTTAAGAGTGCCAAGTATCGATGGATTTAAATATTTATCAACCATATCTAGTATTCCATCTACAAATATATTTTTAGTAAGCCCTTGAAAATCAGTGATTTTCTCAGCGCCTGCTGTTAAATCATAATATTCGCTTAATCCTAGCTCTTGAATCATATCCTCAGTAATATATCCATTGGCATATGCAAATGTAACATCAACTTCTTCTAACATCACATTTTCGACATACAAATTCTCATTCCTTCTTTGTTCAGCGTCTATCCCACTTGTAATTGTTGCTAGCCTAACCATAGAGGCATAAGATAGGTTTGCTGCCGTTTCTATGTCGGTTATTTGGTTGTTGTTAAAGGAAATATGATGGCTAATATCGCTTGAGTGAACATGCCCAGTAAAAGCATATCTCATACCATAGTCTGCTAGAAAATCTGACACATTAACCCAATCTCTAATTACAAAACCTGTAATATATTCCTCTTGGTAATCCATATGTTCAACTAGTGAGTGATGGGCTATTCCAACAAAATATGCATTTGCATATTCTGCCTTATTATCTTCTAAAAAAGCTTTTGTGTGGGGAGTTAGTGTAGCTCCTAAGACATGCCCTTCATCTTTATTTGATAAGGAAATATCAAGACCCACAAACGTTGCATCGGTTCCTTCTACTTTTGCTAGATATGTTAAATCGCCTTGTACATAGTCAGTTCTCGAGCCATCTAGCCGATCATAGTTCCAAGTAATGCTAATATTACTTGCTATTGTAGAGTTCGTAAAACCTAGGCCATTGCTTGTATATGTACCTAAATATTCATCACTTGTATAAAACTCTGTGGCCTGCTCGTTAGTAATCTCAGGAAATCCTAATGAAGAATATATGATGCTAGCATCTTTCCTCGTTATCCCTGAAACCTTCACTGCTGTTCCCGTGGATCTATCATAAGTTTCTGGATTATATAGATCGTGATTTCCAAAAGTAACAAACACTTGAAAATTAGGTTTTCCCCCATTCTTTCTCATGTCGTTTTGAAGGGATCTTAGCCCGTTTGCAACTTCAATATGCGATCTTCTTTCGCCATCGTTAGAAATGTCCCCAGAAACTACTAAATAATCAGGTTTAACATCTAAGCCCATTATGTTTTCAAGATTCGCCCAAAATGTGGGTTCTGCATTAAGATTTCTATCCACCATTTGGCTCTTCATTAAATCATTATTGTTTTCGTTATTTGGATTATTTTGATACATATAACTTAATGGATAGTAGTGAGTATCCGTAATATGCGAGATAATAATCTCAGGGTCAAACCCTGGATCTGCCTCTGCTTTAAAGCTGCTTACCCCCGTAAGCGTGATTGATATCATCAAGGCAATAAGCACTAGTGATAATATAACCTTATTGTGTTTTTGTAAAAATCTAGCCATAAAACCCTCCATACATTTATTGTTTATTTGTAATTTTTTTCTATATTCCTTTCTATGTTTCCTCTTTTTAAAGTTTTTCTTTAAAAGCCATGTTCATCCGGATCTCTAAAATATCTTTTGTTTTTATCAATCCCTCTTAGGCATTTCATGTCTGTCTCTTCTATCTCAAAATCAAAGACATTAAAGTTTTCTTCTATTCTACTTTCGTGGGTGGACTTAGGAATAACGATAATACCTTCTTGCATTTCAAATCTTAAAATAATTTGAGCATTTGTCTTACAATACTTTTCAGCAAGTCTTTTAACTACCTTACTTCTAAATACCCTTGTTCTAAGGAGTGGTGCCCAAGCTTCCACTGCAATATTATTGTTTTTGCAATATGTTCTAAGTTCTTTTTGTTGAAACCACGGATGGCACTCTACCTGATTAATAGCGGGCATAACCCCATCAAAATCAATTACTCTTTGTAAATGGTGAGCCTTAAAGTTAGACATTCCAATAGTTCTAATCTTCCCTTCTTTCACCATCTCACCAAGAGCTTTCCAAGTGCTTTTTAAGTCTTCATTTACTGGTGGCCAGTGAATTAGTACCAAATCTATATACTCAAGTCCTAGTTTTTTAAGCGATTCATTAACTGCCTCGTAAGCTTTATCATAATAACAATCTGTAGTCCAAATTTTGGTAGTTACAAAAATCTCTTCTCTTGG
>CAYMPR010000055.1:0-1352 GCA_964392385.1 uncultured Christensenellaceae bacterium
CTTTTCCTATGCAACCGCATAGGATAAACAGGACCGTCGGTGGCTACGACATAATAATTTTGTGGCCTGTAGGGGAAACCCTCCGACGGTTATTTTATTAATTAGGATTAAAGATGCCCGTAACGTGGAAATATCTTATCCGAGCAAGAAGAAGGATAAACTGGTGATTGATTATTTTATTAATCAGGACAAAAAACTAGCTTAACTGACATATATTTTGAATGAGAGAAGAAGAATTAACTATGAACTAAGTGATGATTAAATAAGGAAAAAAGATTGGAACTAATAAATGGTTTATCCAATATAGAAGAAAAACTGAAGAAAGAGCAATTGGATGTATATGATAGAGTAATCTCGTTTGAAAACCTGTATAGGGCGCATAGGCGAGCAAGACTTGGAAAACGACACAAGAAAGAGGTAATTGATTTTGAGCTGAATTTATCGGAAAACTTATGGAAAATATATAATGAGTTAAAACACCAAGAATATGAGGTAGGAAAATATCATATGTTTATGATATATGACCCTAAAGAAAGAGAAATACAAGCAATTTCATATAGAGATAGGATTGTTCAACACTGTATTTGCGACAACTATTTTACCCCACTTTTAGAAAAGCATCTAATATATACAAATGTAGCCTGTAGGAAAGATAAAGGCACAGATTTTGCTGTTAAATATATTAGAAAATGTTTAACGAAAATCTCAAAAAATAGAACTGGAAATGAGTGCTATTTAAAAATTGATATCTCCAAGTATTTTAATAGCATTGACCATGAGGTGCTAAAAGGAAAAATAAGGGAAATTGTAAAAGACGAAAAAACGGTAAAGCTTCTAGATAAAATAATTGATAGTTATGAGTATATAGAAGGAAAAGGTCTTCCTATGGGAAACCAGACAAGCCAAAACTTTGCATTACTTTATCTTAATAATATAGATAAATATATAAAAGAAAAGTTAAGGATCAAACATTATTTGAGATATATGGATGATATGGTTATCTTTTTCGAGAACAAGGATAAGGCAAAAGAGAATTTCATAAAAATCAAAGAGAAAATTGAAGAGGAAAGATTATTAGTTAATCCAAAATCTCAAATAGGAGTAATTGATAGAGGAATTAATTTTTTAGCATGGAACTTTAAAATTTCGCAGAGTGGTAAAATAATTCAAACGGTAAAAAAGGAAACAAGAAAAAGAATATTAAGAAAATGTAAGACGAAAGTATATTTTGATTCTAAAGATAGAAAGATAACAAGAACGGATATATTAGCCACATTTGAAAGCTATAAAGGTCTGCTTTTAAAAAGAAATATATACTGTAGTCATTTTATGAATAAAGTATCAAAGATTTT
>CAYMPR010000055.1:1452-5944 GCA_964392385.1 uncultured Christensenellaceae bacterium
GGGAATGAAAACGGTTAATTTATGGGAATGGGAGATACTTAAAAGAAGCATATCCCAGCAAATTTATCTTATAGAAAGACAAACGAATATTTATGTATTGCTATTGTGCGCACAAATTAGTAAACTTTAGTAAGAAAGATAAAAATATAGGAGCAAAAATGCAAAAAACCACAAATCTTAATGTTAGAATCGAGCCAGACGTAAAAGAAAAGGCAGAGGGAATATTGTCTTCACTAGGAATCTCTGTTTCAAGTGCTATAAACATGTTTTTTAAGCAAATAATTTTGCAAAATGGCATACCTTTTGAGCTTAAGATTAAGCCCAATCCACCTATTTCAACAAAAGAACTAACCGAAAAAGATTTTAAAAACGAGATAGAAAAAGGGTTTCTAGAAGCAGAAAAAATAGATACTATTACTGCCTCGGATGCTTTTGCCGATATCCGAAAGAAATTTGGTTTATGAAATACAGCGAAGACATAAAAAAACAAGAAAAAAGTTATTTTTATGAGAAAACTTGGCTACAATTAATGCCCGAGAAAAGAAAACCCTCTGCATTGACTACATATGCCCCTTAATATATAATTAAAATGTTCTAAAAAAGGAAAATATAAGGAAGGATTTATGCAAAAAACAGAAAAAAGTTTAGCAAAAAACAAGCCGGAAAAGATAAAAAAAGAAAAAAGAGTTAAAACTATTAGAGAGAAGAAAAGATCAAGGAAAAAAGCCTTGATTATTACTAGCACCGTAGCCGTAGTTATTGGCTTTTTCTTTATTATCATCGCTATAATAAACGCTGCAGGGTATGCATCGCTAGTTAGATATGTAGAAACCTTTGATAAGGTGGTATATAGTGACCCTGTTTTAATTCCAGAGGTTGATACGGATGGTTACCATACCTTTACGACAGATGGGGAATTCAAAGTATTACAATTAACAGATATTCATATTGGGGCGGGAGCATTTAGTTTTTCCAAAGACAAAAAAGCAATTAATGCTGTAGCTGCTATGATAACTGCTGAAAAGCCCGATTTAGTGGTTTTTACTGGCGATGTGGTTTACCCTGTGCCTCCGCAAGCAGGAACTGGAGATAATCTAAAAGGAGCCACCGTTATTGCAAATTTAATGGAAGAACTAGGAGTATATTGGACAATAGTTTTTGGAAATCATGATACCGAGTCATATAGTAAGTACGATAGAAAAGCTATCTCTGAATTTTATGAAAAAGATGAGTTTTCATATTGCTTATTCCAAAGAGGGAAAGAAGACGTAGAAGGATATGGGAACTCAATTATTAAAGTAAAAAGAACAAGCGGACTTGTGTCACAAGCTCTCGTAATGATAGACTCACAAGCCTATGTTCCTGGCAGCTTTTTAGGGTTAGATTGGAAGTACGATAACATAAAACAAAGCCAAGTGGATTGGTACGCAGAGGAAATACTTAAAATAAATGCAGCTAATGTATCGCTACTATCAACAATGTTTATCTCGAATCCTGAAGATTTTAGTACGGTAAAATCATTAATGTTTTTCCATATTCCACTTAAAGAAATGAAAACAGCATATGATGAATTAGTGGCAAATAATTATCAAAATACAGTTGATACAAAATACATTTCTGGCTCAATCCACGAAAAAGACCCTGGAATATATCCTGGAGATGGTGAAGATCAAATGTTTGAGAAAATATTGGAACTAGGATCTACTAAAGGGATGTTCTACGGGCATGATCACTTTAATAATCTTTCAATTGAGTATAAGGGCGTGAAAATGACATACGGAAAGAGCATCGATTATTTAGCATATGCAGGAATACAAAGCTTAGGAACACAAAGGGGATGCACAATTATTTTAGTAGATGGTAATGGTAATAGCACTTGGAGCGATGAAAACTATTATCAAGACAAGTATCCATCAAAGTACCCTAAAGAAGAAGTCACCATGCAGTGGGAAACCGATCAGATAGTTGTAGAACAACAATAGGATACGAGAGGCAATAGAAACCCTTAAGAAGAAGCCACAGCAGAGTAAAACCGATCATATAGTCGTAGAGTAGGAATTAGGATGATTCAATCCCTAAGGCAAAACGGTATCTAAAACAAACAAAAAAGATAGGGCGAAGGAAGAGATAAAAAAAATAAAAAGAAGCGGATTCTTTCGGATCCGCTTTTTTAGAAACAAATAGAATAGTATCAAGGGAAAAGCATATCCTTGGAACTTTTTGCAGCGGAAAAAGGAAACATTGATAAGATAAAGAATAAGTATATTCTTATGCTGTTACGAAAAAAAGTGCCAAAGCAATAATATTCGGAATAGGAAATAACAAAAAAGTAATCAAAGAAAGATATTATACCAACTTATTGACTAAATAGTAGAAAAGAGTATAATAATTATTGAAAAGAGTAGTTGAGGTATATAAATGCGACCGAATAAATTGTCACAAGAAAACATATTGAATAGAATGGTGGCTCATTTTGGAATAGGTGAGCCGATATTTACGGATGAGATAATTAAGATATTAGATGAATATTCAAGAGCAAGAGTATTCCAGATTTTAGAGGAACTTGTAAAAAGCGGGAATATTAACCGTTACACTAATGGAGTGTATTTTTTTCCTAAAATAAGTTTTTTTGGGCAGCCTTTACCTATTGATATAGAGAAAATTATTACTAGAAAATACATAAGAAATACCGAAAGCGTTTATGGATATTACTCAGGTGTTACTTTATATAATATGCTTGGATTTACAAATCAGGTTCCAAACATAAGGGAAATTACCACGATGAATGAAACTACTAGGGTAAGAGAGATTACTCTTAATAAAAAAACCATCATATTGAAAAGAGCAAGAGGCACCATCAATAAAGAGAATGTAGGGGTAATGCAACTATTAGAGGTCTTTGATAAGATTGAATTACCTCTTAAAAAAAATCAACTTGAAAACATAAGGTCTTTAGCTGAAAATGGCGTTTTCAAAGCAAAAACTATTGCAGAATGTGCTGTTTTTTTTCCAAAAAGAGCTTTAGCAAACCTAATGAAATCGGATGTCGCAAATATTATTGTATAATGACAAGGTAAAATTCACTCTTGTCTAAAAAGAGGCTAGGTGATATAATAAAAACTAGATTTTACGCTTAAATAGGAGGAGAGAAGGCAATGGATTTAGCAAAAATTATTTCAAAAAAAGCTGAGGCTGCAAAGTACATGGAGGAAGAGATAACTACCATTATCAAGACCATGGAAAAGCGTGACCCAGGAAGCGTTGGAGAAAAGCAGTCAGTAGACTATATGGCAAAGCAACTAGAAGCATATACCGATTCAGTAGTTGTTGAGCCTTTTGATGTGTATCCCGCATCCTTTATGGGTTGGATATATATATCAGTTACTTTTATGTTTTTAGCAATTGCTGCTTACTTCTTTATGCCCTTATTATCACTTGTGTTAATAATAGTGGGAGTCACTATTATGATGGGTGAATTTGTGCTGTATAAGAAAACAGTGGATAAGCTTTTTGAGAAAAAGACCAGTTATAATATTACCGCTATAAAGAAGCCGAAGGGAGAGGTAAAAGCACGTTTATTCTATAATGGGCACCCAGATGCAGCTTGGGAGTGGCCCTTTAACTATTATTTTGGAGCAAAGCCCATGATGCTACTTTTACTTATGGCCTTTGCGGGAATAGCATATATAACGGGCGTAGTTATTGCGTCAATTATTATTAGAGGAGCTAATCAAGCGGCAACCGTAATAGGCGCAAACGATATTTTAAATAAGCTAGGATATGGCATGTTTGCCTTCGTCCCAGCGTTTTTTGCAATGTATTTCTTTTGGAACGAAAAGAGAGTAGTTGATGGAGCTAACGATAACCTTAGTGGTTGTTATATGGGGATAGCTATTGTTAAAGCCCTTAAAGAAGAAGGCATTGAGCTAGAAAACACCGAGGTAGGTGTACTTATTACAGGATCGGAAGAGGCAGGACTAAGGGGAGCAAAAGCTTGGGCAGAAGCTCATAAAGATGAATACAAAGATGTTCCTACATATATTTTTGCATACGATACCATAAGAGCTAAAGAATGGCTTGGCGTAAATAATAAAGACCTTAATGGCACAGTTACAGCAAATAAAGAAACGGCTGATCTCTTTAGAAATGCTGCTCTTAAGCTAGGAGTAACTTGTATCGAAACATCAGTTCCTCTAGGCGCAACGGATAGTGCTGCCTTTACTCAAGGTGGATTTAAATCAATTGGTATTACTGGAATGGATCACGATTTACAAAGGTATTATCATACAAGAGAAGATTCATATAACAATATGGATAAAGAAGCTCTTGCTGATTGTTATGCTGCAAGCGTTCAAGCACTTGAGGATTTAGAAAATCAAGTTGCAAGCAAATAGACCAGAAGGCTATGGGTAATCTCATGAGGCGTGGGGCTTAAAAGGGATTCTTTCATAGTGTACCTCCTTGCCCTCGGTGTAAAAACCGAGGGTTTTTT
>CAYMPR010000056.1:0-5865 GCA_964392385.1 uncultured Christensenellaceae bacterium
AACCCACGGAGCTATTCCTAGCTCACACGATTTCGAGTCGTGCGCGATCGACCGGGCTCTGCCATCTCTCCGTTTCCTAACAATAATACAACAATCACTAATACTTGTAAAACGCTTTGCTTTTCAGTGTCTTTTTCAACACATCTTATTACACCTTCGCTAAATGAAAAGTACTTATCCAAGCATTACTTATGTCTATTGAATATTTTCTATTTTTCACTAAATCGTTTGACACTATTACCTTTTTGTTAATCTAACACATTATTTTATTCAACTTGTTGATTAATTAGTGCTATGCTATACTATGACTACAAAAAATACATATTGAGGATTTTATGAGAAAAATTATTGCTGTTATTGGAAATTCAAAAGCCCCGGAAGGCACATTAAACTATGAAATTGCTTTTAATATTGGAAAGTTAATTATCGACAACGGATATAGACTCCAATGCGGAGGGTTAAATGGGGTAATGTCGGCAGCATGTAAAGGAGCTCATGCATCAGAAAAATATAGAGAAGGAGATGTCATCGGGATACTCCCTGGTTTCGATTCTGAAGAAGCAAATTCCTTTATCGATATTCCTATAGCAACTGGCTTAGACCTGTATAGAAATGTAATAGTTGCAAATGCCAATGCAGTTATAGCTGTAGGAGGAGCCGGAGGCACGCTTTGTGAAATAGCAAATGCATGGGCTCTCAAAAAACTAATTGTTGGGATAACCTCTTCAAGTGGATGGGCAAGTAAGCTCGCGGGTAGTGCAATTGATGATAGAACGCGTTACCCTGAAATTCCAGATGACATGATTTATCCTGCAAAAGATGCCCTTGAAGCAATAGAAATAATTAACAAGAAGATTAACTTATATAATGCAAGTTATCACAGAATTACTCCTCATAATTAACTTATAACCTTTATTTGATTTCTCACGGGTGCTTTTTGCGCCCTTTTTTGTATTAACAACTACATTTTTTATTTGTTTTATCTTTACTATTTGTCAAACGCCCTATCCCTCACGTAATTATTGAACAAATTTCTTTATTAATATATAATAGACTTATTGAATTAGATTCGAGGTTTTGATGCGCAATCTTGCTGAGCAAAAAAAAGTCGCAGTTCCAGTAATTTGGTCATTTGTTATGGCGGTACTTTATGCTGTCTTTTTCATTGTGTTTTTCTGGAACTATTTCAAAGTTGATGGCGCACTACTCGGATATGTAACATACGATTTTATGGATACTACCCTTGATTTTCAATACGATGATATTGATGAGGGTGAATTTATGAGAAGTGTTGAGCCTGGAAGCAAGATTTTAGTTAAATCATATAATGCCGAACTCGATGAACTTCAGAAAAATGATATTTTTGCCTATTATTATACAGAAAACACAGTAAACAAAGTAGTCACTCAAGTCTTTATTAGCTCAGAGTTAGTAGATGGTCAAACTGAATATACTTCTCATAATATAGACGACATGACGCTAAATACTTACAATATTGATTCTGGCAAACTTCTTGGTAAATGGGTAGTAGCAATTCCTTATCTTGGATATGTTACACATTATCTAACACTTTTCCCATGGCTTTCATATGTTTCAGTTGTCGTGCTTGCGCTAATAATGGTAGGTATTCCTGTTGTTATTGCAATTCATAGAGGTCGAATGAAAAAGATGGGTAGCCCCTTCCCCGAAGGTGTCAATATAAACAAATTATCGACAGAAAACTTATATATTTATGAAAACATCAAAGATTTTGTGCTTAGTGGTGGGATGAAAATAGAAAAAGGATATGATTGTGATTTAGTATATATAGGCAAATTTCTCTTTGGCATATTGCATTGTACAAACGGTCATATGTACTTTAATATTAATAAGAATTTCCAAAGATACGATGATCATATTGATAGATCAGGATATATTTGCATTGCCCATTCAGCGTATCTTGAAAAAGCAAGAAAGCGTATTAATGGAATGTATAGAGCATACTTTTTAGACATTGCAAGAAAGGCAAAAGCTCCAAAAAGTGCACCCCGCAGAGCTCCCTCAAGAATTACTCATGCTGATATAGAGTTCCAAAGACCAACAGTACAAAAATCTCCCTCCGCTGGTCGAGCTCTTCCTCGATAATAGATTAAATTTACATAAACTAAGCCCCAGAATTTTTCTGAGGCTTTTTCTTTTAGTTTATATTGCTAATTATTGATTTTGCTTTGGCACGAAAGATTTATGTTAAGCTCATATATTTACTCCATTTCATCCAATGAAAGCTCGTAACCTTTAATAAAATTTTCCATAAAATATACTACTTCTACGAGATTAATAGCATCAATTTTTTCCTTAATACTTTTCTTAGCTTTTAAGAATTCTTTGTTCCCAGTCTTTAGTTCATCAAGGCACTTAACATAGGCTGCAATTTTGTCAGCAGCTGAAACAAACTTGTATTCAAGTGTGTTTTTATCGCTCTCGAGAATATTGATATATTCTTCTCTCAATTCTTCTGGAAGCATTGAAACTAGTTTCTTGTTTGCAATTCCCTCAAGCCCACGATATGCCTCGTTAATTTTACTATTAAAGTACTTTACTGGGGTGGGCAAATCGCCTGTTATAACCTCGCTTGCATCGTGAAATATGGCTATTTCAACACATTTCCCGGGATCTGCATTTCCCTTATATATTATTTTATTAATCATTGCTAAAGCGTGAGAAATCTGAGCTACCTGCTCGCTATGCTCCATTATGTTTTCCTTGATAGTCGAGTGCATAAGACTCCATCTTTCGATAAACTTCATTCTGTTTAGATATGCAAAAAAATTATATTCCATTTTTTCTTAGTTATCCTTTCAAATAATTGTTTGAGATATATTCTAACTTTTCCATTTTAATTCTGTCATTCAATAGTCCTATGTCGTGTATTTGGACAATGATAATTGAATTAATTATGACATTTTAACGATTATTCTTAGTAGCGTGTCCATGGCGGAATCAGCAACATCTGCCGTACGATTTAAGTGCCTATAAATCTCTCTGTACTTAAATATTTTCCTGTGATCATCCCCATCAAATAAAACTGCTAAATATTTTGTTGCCATATCTCCTACTTTATTCTCCATGGATTTGACATAAATAGCCTCATCTTGAGAGATTGAACGATGTTTTTCCATATGAGATACAGCTAAAATAATGTGTTCGGTCATATCTAACAAAATACTGGTGAGTTCTATCATACTCTCATCTGGGGTAACGCCATAAGCCCTTATTTCATCAACTGATGTTTTTGCATAATCAAGTATTTCATCAAGTTCGCTACTAATTTTAAATAAGTCCTCTCTATCAAGCGGAGTAATAAAAGTATTATCCAGTTCATCTGTTAATATTCTTCTAGCCATATCGCCCTCTTCTTCTGTAAGTATAACTTTCTCGGCCATTTCCTCATCATGTGTAATACAAAACTCATGAAGCTGTTTCATGCCTTTCGAGCAAATCTCAGCTTGTGAAAGCAACATATCATAGAAGTTATCTTTTTTGTTCTCTTTTTTCTTTAAACTAAATCTCATTTTTCTACCTCTTATTTGTTTCTAATAGATTCTTTTATCAATCTGCATTTGTTTTTCTTATGTATTTCAAAACACTAAATATTGATTATTTTTTTGTATTATCATATTCCCATAATTGCTGTAGTAATAACATACATTAATGCACCAATAAGCCCTGAAATTGGTAAAGTAAATGTCCAACCAATTAGAATATTTCTAGCTTTTTTCCACTTCACAGCATTTAATCTGTCGGCAGCGCCAGCGCCAATAATAGAGGCTGTCATTGCTTGCCCAACTCCTAGAGCTATCCCGGTAAAATTACTAACCTCTGCGATAATACTTGCAGTTAGCTGTGCAGCTACTGAATGAATAGGTTGAACTTTAAATAACTTTTTCCCTGTAGTGAAAATAATGCTTGTTCCACCAACTAATATACCTACCATCATTGCCCCAGCAATAGCTACAACTATCCAAATTGAAATTCCACCGCTAAAATCCATTATTCCCATGGCTGAAGCCATTAGTAGTATACCCAACGCTTTTTGCCAGTTATTTGATGCAAAAGCACCCGATAAGACAATAAAGTTAATTCTTTGCATCCAAATCAAAAAGTTTCCAGCACGTCTACCCGGCGCCTTACTAGATATTTTTTTAATTAACTTTAATAGCAAATATCCTAAAATTAATGCAACTAATGGTGCAATAAAAACCATCGCAACCACGTTAAATAAAACATAACCTGTCCAATTAACTGAATTAATTCCCATGCAAACAGAGCCTGCCCCAATAATCCCTCCAAGCAAAGTGTGTGATATTGAAATAGGTAATTTCAAAAAATATGAAACTATAGCCCATATTATTGCCCCAAGTAAACCTGCAAACAAAAATGCAAACCCTATATTGCCAGTGGGCAAAATGTTAGTAACAAACATCTGCTGACTTAATTTTGATGCGACTATGTAACTACCGAGTAAAAAGGCACCAATAGGAACTACAAGTTTAGTGACAGCTGCAATTAATAATGCTGTTTTTGGCCTCGTTGCCCTTGTAACTATGGTCGTTGAAATAGCTAAAGAGCCATCATTAAACCCCATATACATAGTATATGCAAGCACCATCAATAATATTAGGATTCCTTGTACTCCAGCATTCATTTTCGTTTCTCTAAAAAATAATTCTGCACCGCACTTAGTAGCGCGCCACAGATGTTGTATTATAATACTATAATTAGTATGTCAAGTCAATACACAAAATCTTATATAAATAAAAATGGGGCACCTAACTCGGTGCCCCATTTAAACAGCTGAACCCGAGATTATACTCTTCTTATCCTTTCCCTTTGAGCCTTAAAATATGCTTTTTCATAAGGGCTAAGGTTTGGATCATCTAAATCAGAATCATCATTAAAATCGTTATTGAATATTGTAGTTTTCGTGTTGCTAACTGCTTCATATGACTCTTCACTAACTTCATCTTTTGCATGCTTCATTCTTATTGAGCCAATTGCTACGCTCATAGCTATTACTACTGCTCCCCATAGATATAACCATTGTCTAATTGGGAATATTGAAATAACCGCAAATAATAAATGATTGCTATCTAGCCAAGCATTACTCTTATAATCCAAAACACCGCGAGAATCGTTTGTTGGAGTAAGTAAAAGGGAGGTATTGCCTACATCTTCTCTTCCAACTTTTATACCCAGGTATATTGGAGCTCCAACTACATCTGGATCGGCTAAGATGTCTCTTAAAGTTCCAACAATACTTGGCCCTAACCCTTCAATTGCAGAAAGTATTAAGGTGCGCATTCCTGGGTCAAGCCCTTCTAAAACACCACCTAAATTTATTTCCATTGGAGAGCCAGCCATATCAAGAACAGACCAAGTTACACCTGCTTCGGGATCATCTCTTTCTACATTGCTGTAATAATAAGAAGAAGGTGTGCCATTATCAAAAACTATCTCTTTAGGAATTCTATCGAACTCAAGATAGAAAGGTAATGTTTCATCTATTTCTTTCTCATTAAAAAGTAAGTGTACAAGTACTGGAATTGTCAATCTGTCCCCATCAGCTAAGCTAACCCATGGGCCAGTAGCTGTTAGTGCGGCATATCCATTTGTATCTAATGAGTTGAAATTTTCGTGAATCAAAAATTTAACTCTCTCGTTTCTATATCCTTCTTGTAGATATGTCTCAAGAGCAACGGAATTGTCTAAATTTTCGTTCTCATAATTTAGCGTGATAAATTTCTCCAATAAGCCACCATTAATTTCCGCTTGGACCTTATAGTTATCTCTTACTTCATCAAATTTCATGGTTCCAGATGTAGCATC
>CAYMPR010000057.1:0-5607 GCA_964392385.1 uncultured Christensenellaceae bacterium
CCAAACATTCCAAGACCATATAAAAATGGTTTAGTCCTTTTTTCCATAGCTCCTCCTATACTAATTTCTTTTAAAATATTATAGCATAAGGAGTATCGCCTTAAAAGAATAAGAAAAATGCCAAGGCATTATCGCCTGGCATTTATTGTTTTGTCGTTATTATTTATTCTTTTTAAAAATCTTTTCTGAACGATACTGCTACTTTTTCTTTTTTCCATGTCTATCCCTTATAAAGTTTTGCAAGTCCACCTTCACTCGTTTCTCTGTAGTTCTTGTTTAAATCTCTTCCTGTTTCCCACATAGTTTCAATTATGGTATCTAGAGAAATTTTTCTGGTATAAGTTAAAAAGTTTGCTAAATTCAAACAATTTATTGCTCTCATCGCAGCCACTGCATTTCTTTCGATACAAGGAATTTGCACTAATCCTTTCACGGGGTCACAAGTTAAACCAAGGTGATGTTCAATAGCTATTTCTGCAGCATACTCTATTTGGTCAATATCCATCTCAAAGAGTTCAGCAAGTGCGGCTGCTGCCATTGAGCAAGCGCTTCCTATCTCAGACTGACAACCACATTCAGCACCACTAATTGCAGCATTTGTTTTTATTAAATTTCCAATTATTCCAGCTGTTGCAAGGGCATTAATAATTTGCTCATCTTTAAAGCCGTGTTTTTGTTGCATATAATATAGTACAGCTGGTAGCACGCCGCTAGCACCACAGGTAGGGGCAGTAACTATTAAACCACCCGCAGCGTTTTGTTCTGCGACTGCAAATGCATAAGAGCATACCATCCTGCTTTCTCTTGTTTCAGGGGCTTCATCAATATGTTTTTGCCCAAACAACATCTTGGCTTTTCTCTGCACTCCAAGCCCTCCAGGTAGCACTCCAGTAGCCTTAAGCCCTAGTTTTATGGAATTTCTCATATGGTCCCAAATATCTGCCAAATAATCTTTTACTTCAGGTTCTGTCTCATAAACATAATCATATAATCTTATTTCTTTTTCAAGACAGTATTCTTTAATATCACTAAAAGATTTCATATTATATTTTTCAATTGGGGATTCGTAGAATAAATTATCAAACCTGATAGATCCCCCACCTACGCTATATACTCTTTCAATAATATTAGTATCATCTTCAGTATGAATAACAAAATCCATAGCATTGGGGTGTTTAAAATCTGCAGATGTTAAATCAAATGTTATTATGGTATCTTCTCCCATCACTTGCTTTAAGACTCTATCAGTTCCGTGCCCTTTGCCAGTTAATGCTAATGAACCATATAAAATAACGTCAATTTTTCTTGCATTTTTATATTTTTCTATAATAATCTTCGCAGCTTTTTCTGGGCCCATAGTATGGGAACTTGATGGTCCTATACCGATTTTATATAGTTCTTTTAGTGATTGCATATTTAATCTCCTAAGACATATTTTTACATCCTAAAGTATTCTATCATTAAGCAAAAAATAAGTCATTATAAATGGCATGTTAAACGACTAATAATTAAACCCAAATACTTTAAAGTACGAAAAATTAACACAATAGAAATTATGGAAAAACAAATTATGCTACTGTCTTTTCTTTCCTTGCAAATTATTTTGGTATAAGAGCAATGGCAAGTTTATTTAGTAAATCCGTTATCAAGTAAGATTAGTTAAAAATCGCTTTGTTTGATGCAAAAAAGATCGTGCTTTCCATAGTTGAAGTGCCACCATGGTTTCTGTAAATGCCACCGTGATCGGACATTATAATTATTAGCCAATCTTCATTGCCATAATTAACCCTACTTTCTATGGAACTTAATAATTTATATGCATCATCTTCTGCATTTCTAAATGCATCCATATATTTTTCAATACTAGTCTTATATCCAAACCCATGTCCTGCCGAATCGGTATATTCTAAAATACCGAAAATTGCATCTGTCTTACCAGAATCAATTCTATCTTTCATGTCTGTAAATGTATCAGCGTCAGTCTCGCCGAGTACATAATCTATTGGTCAAGAGTTACTTTTAGCTGATGCTACCTCTTTTACATATGTTCTTTCTATATGAGGAGCCCAAATAACAGAGTAGCTGGTGGTTATGGAATTTTCACCTAATTGATATATTATGCTTCTAGTAGTTTCCTTTAATTCATCTTTATTTTTCTCAACTCCACTAACACTACCCCATACACCCGTAAAAGCTGCAGCCCAACCAGGAGCAGTTGATGTATCCTGATCCCCAGGATTTACTCCACCACAATATCCAAGATATATGCCACCAGTATTAGCTAATTTGAAGATAGCCGATGTTTCATAATCCTCTTGGAGTGGAATAGCATTTGCTATTGCTCCATCATATCCAACAAACAGCATTTTGGGGGTTTTGCCAGAAGTATTTTCAAGGAAATGTTTGCGCATCACTTCATAGATTTCTGTTTGAGCAATTCTTTCATTATATTTATTTTTAAAAACGCCACTACTGTCGATTTCTGAGATGAAAGCTTCGGGTTTTACATATAGCACCCCATAAAAAGTTCCAAGCCCAATCCCAGCAAGTAGAATTAGAGAAACTCCCACTAAAATAATTATTTTTATCTTTTTTTTCATAATTCCCCCTTCCAAAAATCAACTTTTAATTATCTTTATTAATTAACAACACTGTAAGTCCCTCTTGGGTAAGTATAAAAGTGTGCTCTTCATAAGAGTGTTCGTATGAGGGTGGATAGTCAGTGGCTATAAGTTGTGCCACTGTATTTAACCTCTCATCAGTCGTAGCAAACTCATATTTAGGATATATATCTACTCTAGTTCTAACTATATAATTCTGCTCAATTAAGGGCAATAGGTTTTCTGGTTTATTATAGTTATGGTCTTGAGCAAAACAAGTCAAATCTAAATACTTACCGTCTAAAAGACTACTTGCCCATACTAATGGGACCATGTTTCTCTCGGTTTTTTCTATTTCTAAATAATCGTCAAAATTTTCAAATTCATGCAATAGAAAAACTACTTTTCCAATACATTCGTTAACTTTTAAATATCCATTATTATCTCTTAAATCTTTAAAGTTGTCGTACCCGTTAAGCATGTCACTATATGTGATAATCTTGCCTGAAAACTTATCCATTAGTAACGCATCTAATACTTCTAATTCTTCTTTTTGAGTTTGCTTAGCTTTATCAAGGGGCATATCATCTTTAGGCTCTAAGGTTATAAAGATAGGCATATGATTTGGGTTGTAGTCAGACCACATTCTAATTTCATCTAATGCTTTCTCGAAATTAGCTGCTGATGAGTTTGTTTCTAGCCAAGAATTATGATATGTCTCAAATCTATTACCAACTTCGCTTTGATAATAATATATATCAAATTCAAATCCTCTTATACCGATATTCAATTGTTGAGTAATATTATCGTTACTATAATCTGACTTCTTTCCAATAGCATAGGGAATAACATATTTATAAAAAAAACTTGCAGGCTTATGAAGTCCTTGTTTATAGGAATTATGAGTGCAAAGATATCTTAATTCATTTATTTTTTTGTCAGTTAATAAAACACTATTTATATCAAACCCACAAATATCTTGTTCATTAATTTTCACTGCTGTTTCATCCAAATAGTTGTTAGTCAGCTTTGCCAAATGTTCTTCTTGCCACTCAAGATAATACTCTCTCTGTTTATTCGAAAATGAAATACAAACTACAAATGAAACAATCGCAATCACCATGTACGCCAAAATAATCATCCCGAAAACATTAAATGAAATTTTTATTACTTTTTTGTTCATATTAATAATATTTTCCGATTTAATTATTAATTGTCTTATTTCTTATGTAAAAATCCCTAAGGGTACTTTTCGTTTCCTCATCTAAATTGTGCCAACGAATACCTTTTATGGCACCCTCCAATGCATAAAGTCTGTTAATGCAAGCCGAAGGGTCATTTGCTAAAATTCGAACCCAAGCTTCGCAACTTCCAATTTTTTCCAAATCCTCAAATGTATTAATACCTATGCTTTTTAATTGTTCTTCTAGTTTGGAGCCAATATTTGGCAATTTTGATAATTCACCCATACACTTTCTCCTAGTTATAACAACCATTTAATAATCCTAAATAACTAATTATCTTAATTTTAATAGTATCTTTTTTATCGATTCCCCAAAATACGAATTGATTCTATTGTCTTATTCTTTAATCTTAAATGACAACCTAAACCCAAATTACATTATTCTTCGATTGTATCACTTCTAAATCTTCCTTGTAAGACAAACCAGAGTCTCAACATGAGTTGTAACTCTTCAGCTGTAACCTTAAACTTTCTAGCAAAATTTTCTAATTCATCACCTGTCTTTACAAAAGAAAGAGTGGCTGTTGTAAAAGTTGCCACTAAGCCAAGTGCTACTTTTGATAATGTCTTTGCCATTGATTGCGCTTTGCTTAGACCGTTTGTTAGTTTATCAAAATTTGCTGTTACTTGTTGCAAGTTTATCTTTTGAGTTTTTTCTATCTCGTTATTAAACCTAGTTAGTTCATTCTGCGCTCTTAGTACTGCTAACTCTATCTTTTTATATTCGCTAGCCGATATATCGCCTTTTTGAAGTGCTTTATTTGCTTCATCTTGCTTTTGTTTAAGTAGTGCCACCTTTTGCGTGGCTGTACCTACCGCTGTTTGCAAGGCAGTCATCTTTTTGCCGACCGCCTCAACATTCTTGTTATCTAACTTTAATGCTCTATCTAATTCTCTAGTTTCATTAGAAGATGACCTTAATGTTTTGTTTAACTCTTTTATTTTTAAGTCAATATCCGCAAGAGAGCGGACTATCTCTACTGCCATTTAGCCACCTCCTTTTATTTGTACGAAAAAAGCACACAAAATAAATGTGCCGTAAATTCTTGTTTATATCTTTTTTTATAATAATGTAATGGTGTTTCTTGTAAATTTTATTAAACCATCATCTCGCATTTTAGCTAGTTCTCTTGATAGAGATGTTCGTTGGACACCTATTTTTTTAGCCAGTTCTTTTTTTGTTATAGGAAGTATAATTTCGTTAGAACTCTGTTTCTTGCATTCATAATTTAAATAGTTTAATATGCTTTCTCTAATAGTTTTTTGAGCATAATCTTTAATTTTATTCCCCAGTATATACGCATTATCGCAAACAAGCTCTAAATACGACCTTAATACAAATGGGTGTTTGCTAAGTAAGTCAAATAAATCCTCCTCCTTCACTTCTAAAACTTTTGTTGTTGTTTTTGCTGACACTGTCATAGGGTAATATGGGTTTTTTGAAAACAATAAATTGCCTCCTAACACATCATTTTCATTAAGTTCTGCCACCGCAAGAATATTGCCATTCTTGTTGATGCGTTCTATTATAACTGTACCTGACAAAATGATTTCCAGCCTTTCGCACAACTCTCCTTCATAATGAATTGTGTTATTTTTAAAGTATTCTACCACACGAAACTTCTTGTTTTTCATATATTCTTGTATAGTTTCGGATGTAAAGGAATAAAAAAGGAATGTATTTTGTATCAATTTAATATAGTTATTCATTTTTCACCATGTGTTACCAAGGTAACTCTTTTTTATTTATTATAATGTTATACT
>CAYMPR010000058.1:0-5548 GCA_964392385.1 uncultured Christensenellaceae bacterium
TTGCCAATAATAGTTTTTAAATCTTCAGAGGACATACGAGCGGATGGGGCATAATTCCCAGAGGTCAAATCGGCTAGCATATCGGGGGTAGAAATAGAGCTGTTTAAATAGTAAAGCATCGCAACGTGGCCACTTGCAGTTATCCAGCCTAATGTATTTAATCCACCAGTTGGGTAATATGATGCCCAATCAATATCTAGATCGGTTATTGTCATTAGCTGTAACATTACTGAAACATCATCGGGGGTAAGACCAAGTTTTAATGTGCTTCCATGATAAGTGTAATAATCCATTACTATTCCGTGATTTGCAAACACTTTTAGACAATCTAGTATTGTGTCTTTCATTCCATTTTCTGGTAGTGGCTTTTTCGACCAGCTAATAGTAATGTCATTAATTGTCATTGGAATAATTTTATCTCCGAAAACAAGTTTCATGGAAAAATATGTGTCCATTAAAGTATATCTATCGGGTAGTTGCTTTTCTGGGAGTTGATTTACTTCGGGGTCTGCAAGTTCTGTAAGTAAAAACACCCCGGCAGCAGTTACTTCCCCACCCATTGAGTGAGATTGAATTCTAATTTCTTTATCTCCCATAGTGTCAGGAAGTAGTCTCATTGCTCTTATGTATTCAGCTGCAAAGTTTTCAGCAATTGAATACTCTGTAGCATCGGTGTGGCCAATGCCCTCGGCATCTACAAATCTTGTGCCAGTAGCGCCATCAGTTGCCCATATTCTTTCTTCATTACCCATAGGTGTTTCGCCAATGGCGTTTCCAAGACCACCGGAAAAACGCTCCCAGTGGAAAAAGCCTACATTATAACCCTTTCTAAGCCAAAGATATAACATACTTACTTCGGCATCTGCAGAAAGTTCCGTAAGATTTAGTTCATTTCTAGCATCCAAAAAATCGGGAAGTAGATATGTGTTACGAATATGATATCCACCTGCTTCCATACCGTGAATAAAGATGATAGTTGGCTTATTGGGATCAACAAAACTTGCCCCAAGAGCAGAATCGGCAGGAGCTTCAACGACTTTTTCAGTAAATGTATTAAAAGTGTGCCAAAACAAGCCCTGTTCTCTAAGGTCAGGGTATTTAACATCATCAATAAAAGCTACTTCAGCATAATCAACATATTCTTTACTATCTAGGTAAAGATGGTCAGAATTAATTTCAAAAAGTCCATCAGCAGGGTTGTCTTCAAGCACTGCAACATCTAGTGCAACAAAGCCAGTTAGCGCTACCAAGATAACTGCCGCAAGAATTCCTACTGTTTTTTCTAAAAGGCGTAATGGTCCCATTTAAGTCTCCTTAAACTAAATAATATATTCTGCGGTTAATCTGTAGATACTATAAAAGAATATCTACATAATATACAATATTCATAGATAAAATCAAGTATGAATCATAAATACACTAAATGCAATGATAAAATATATTAATAAGCATTAGATAAAGAGCCATTATATATGCCAATCCTACACAATATAAACCGCAAGAGTGAGACATTAAGATTAAAACCATATCGCATTTGTTCCAAAGTAAACATTATGATGGGTGGCTAGTAAAAAAATAGACAAATTGACTATATACTATGCTAGTGATAGAATTATATAACAATTAACGAGGTATAAATGGCAAATCCGAAACTACTTTTATCCCGACTAAAAGCTAAAGAAGTTGATTCATACATTAACTCCTTGAGATTTCCAGGTGTAAAAATAAAAAAAAATATAACCTACTGCGATGAAGGAATGAAGCTTGATCTGTTTTTGCCCAAAGAAAAGCAGGGCAAAATTCCAGTCTTTGTCAACTTCCATGGCGGTTTTTTTCTATATGGAAATAAAAACAGAAGACACGGATATTGTAGTTATCTTTGCGACAGAGGATTTGCTGTTGTAAACGTTGGTTACGGTCTTGCTCCCCAATATGCATTCCCAGAACAGGCAAGACAAGGTTCACTTGCTTTAAAATGGATTGAAGAAAAGGCCGATAAATATGGCTTTGATTTAACAAAGGTTGCAGTAGGTGGAGATGGGATAGGTGCATATCTAGCTTGTCAAGTAATAGCTGCAAATAGCAATCCCGAATATAGAGAAAAAATTGACACTGTCGGAGTAAATTTTTCCATAAGATCTGCAGTATTTTTTCGAGGAATATTTGATATGCATTTAGTAATTAGCGTGTCCTCCTATTCTAGAAAGACACAAGACTTAGTCTTAAGACAAATTATGGGAAGCTCTGATCCTGACATGAAAAACAGTACCCGTTTTGAGCTCATTTCCCCTATTAGATATATAGATGATAAATTCCCAGACACATTCTTTGCCTATGATAAACAAGAGATAACGCGAGCAGAACAGGGAGCAAGACTAAAGAACATACTTAATCGATATGGCATCCCAAACTGGGAGTTTAGGAGCATATATAATAGATTTGTAAGAGCTGGGCAAGATGAGGCAAGCCACCCAAATGAAGTGATGCAATGTATGGAAGTATCAGCAGATTTTCTAGAAAAAACGTTTTTTGGCACTATAGAAACAGACGAGCTCTACGAAATTTAACGAACTAAAATCACACTAAATTGAAATCAAAAACACTATGGTAATACCTAAATTTTTACGTGCAATATAGATAATATTTTTAGATGCGGGTTACTCTTTAATGAGGGTTAAGACTGCTCAGTTGGTTAAAATATGCAAACTCAAAAACGAAATAAGCAAAATAAAAGTGCGATTTGGCTAAAATAAGCAAAATAAAAACAAAATAAGCAAAATAATAGTGCGATTTGGTTAAAATATGCAAACTAAAAACAAAATAAGCAAAATAAAAATGATATTTGTTGTATTTATGCAAAGAATAATGTAAAATTATAACAATAAGTAGTGGAGGAATAAATATGTTAGAAAAAGAATTAATTCAATTAGTGAGCTCTATAAAACAAGGAAAAAGCGAAAGTCAAACTATTGAGCTTAAGTCTGCATATAAGGGAGCGCCTAAAGTAATTAATACACTATCTAGTTTTTCTAATCAGAATAGTGGCGGAGTTATAATATTTGGAATAGATGAAAACTCTAATTATGAGACAGTTGGTGTTTATGATGCGCAAGATCTTCAGCATCAAATATCTGAGCAGTGCAAACAAATGCAGCCTTCCGTTAGAGCCTTGTTTACTGTTACTGACTTTGAAAGAAAAGTAATTGTTTCTGCTGAAATCCCTGCAGTAGAGATTTCCGAAAGACCTGTATATTATAAGGGTGTTGGAAGGCTCAAAGGGTCATATATTAGAGTTGGAGACGCTGACGAACTGATGTCTGAATACGAAGTATATACTTATGATTCATACAAAAAGAGAATACGAGATGATATTAGAATAGCTGAGGAAGCTGATACTAAGCAGTTTGATGATATGCTAATAGAAAACTATTTGATGGCTGTAAAATTGAACAAAAAAAATGTAGAAAATATGACTGATAACAATATATTAAACTTGATGGGCATTACGAAAAATGAAAAGCCCACGCTTACGGGAGTTATGTGTTTTTCAAAATATCCTCAAGCTACATTTCCTCAATTATGTATTACAGCGGTAAGAGTGCCAGGGACAGAGATGGGAGACACATTAGAGGATGGTAATAGGTTTATTGACAACCAAAGAATTGAGGGAACAATACCCCAAATGCTAGAAGAGGCAGTAAGATTTGTCTACAGAAATATGAAAAACAGTGTAGCCGTTTTACAAGGAGTACGAAAAGATATACCGGAATACCCAATTACCGCCATAAGAGAAGTAATATTAAATGCTCTTATGCATAGAGACTATAGTGTGCACACGGAAGGCTCTCCAATTAGAATCGAAATGTATAGCGATAGAATAGAAATTAGTAATTGCGGTGGTTTATATGGGGCTATGTCTATTGAGGAGATAGGAAAAGCACATTCCGACATACGAAATCAGACATTAGTGACAACGCTTGAAATATTGAAAAAAGCGGAAAATAGATATTCAGGGATCCCTACAATAAGAAAAGAAATGGAGGATTTAAAATTACCACCACCAATTTTCGAAAACAAAAGAGGTGTGTTTAAGGTAATATTAAAGAACTCAAAAGGCAAAGAAGATGAGCTAAAAGATCCCGATATAATAAAACAGGAAATATTTAAATTTTTAGAACATCCTAAAACTAGAACAGAAATAGCAGAAAAATTTAATATGACACAGTATTATTTAATGCAAACATATATTAAGCCACTAATCGATAATAAGTTAGTCGGTGAAACACTTCCAGATAAGGCAAAAAGCAAATTTAATAAATATTTCATAATTAAATCAAAAATAGCAGCAAATCGAGAGAATCATCTATTTTAAAAAGCGGATAAACAGTCCCTTTTGCTCGGAAATTCGCTCCCAGGTGCGATTGCTTAATTAGTCCTTATCTAGTCATTATAATTACGCATGTGCGCATCTAATAGATATTATGCACTCTTCGTGATATAATGAAAAAACTAAAAATGGGGATATTTTGCAGGAAACAATGATAAAAATTATTGCAACAAATAAAAAAGCTTACCACGATTATTTTATCGAGGATACATATGAAGCAGGAATTGAGCTGCAAGGAAGCGAGGTTAAAAGCATTAGACTCGGGCAAATTAACCTTAAGGATAGTTATGCAACAATATCAAACGATCTAGAAATTATGCTACTAAATACTCACATATCTCCTTACGAAAAAGGTAGCCATTATAATCCAGAGCCGAGAAGAACTAGAAGACTTTTAATGCACAAAGATGAGATTAGAAAGTTAAGACAAAAAGTAATTGAAAAAGGATATACGCTAATTCCGATAAAAGTATATTTTAAGACAGGCCTATGTAAAATAGAAATAGGGCTTGCAAAAGGAAAACAAGGCCCCGACAAAAAGCGTGACCTAATGGAGAAAGACCAAGAAAGAGAATTGCAAAGATACTTAAAAGAAGATTGCAAAAAGAGATAATAAATTCTAACAGATAGAAAATACGAACTAAAAATAAGAGATATTTGCAAATAAACCAACTTGGCAGAGATAAAGAAATAATCAAGAACTTAAAAATAAACAATAGATAAGTTTGTGGAGGACAGTATGGATACTTTTGAAACAAGGTGTATTCAAGCGGGTTATACCCCAAAGAATAAAGATCCAAGAGTTGGAGCAATTGTGCAATCAACTACATTTGCATATGATTCTCCTGAAGAGATGGCAGAAGTCTTCGATTTAAAAACAGAGGGCTGCGTGTATTCGAGACTTAAAAACCCAACTTGTTTGATGCTAGAAGAAAAAGTTGCCTCTTTAGAGGGTGGTGTTGGAGCTCTAGCTTGTGCATCTGGAATGGCAGCTATAACTATAGCCGTATTAAACCTATGCAGCGCAGGAGATAATTTTATTTGTGCATCTAGTATTTATGGCGGCTCGTACAATCTTTTTAATGTAACGCTTAAAAAATTAGCCATAGAATGCAGATTTTTTGATTTAGATGAAAAGAATGAAAATATTGAGAAGTTAAT
>CAYMPR010000059.1:0-5165 GCA_964392385.1 uncultured Christensenellaceae bacterium
TATACGCAAACAAATGATATTTATGCAATAAGTGGCAACACAAACTCTTCCACCCAAACACCTAGTGGTTTTGATGGAGTATATTATGGCCAAGGATATACTATCTATGACATTATTATTAGAGGTAATCCTACAACGAAGCAGGCAGGATTATTTGGAGAACTAACTGGTGAAGTGTACGAATTGAACTTAGCTAGAGCGACAGTTAGCGCAGGTGAATCAACTTTTGCCGGTTCTATTGCGTCGAAAGTAATATCTGGAGGTATCATTTCTAACTCATCATTCCATGGTTCGATATATACGACTTATTCTGATTCTCAAACAGTAGGGGGTATTGCAGGTTTTGTACAAGATGCAACGGTATATAATGTGAAATCTGCGGGATATTCTTATCTCAAAGTGAATGGAGATATATTTGCAGGTGGTATCTTTGGACAAGTCGTGCAAGGAGATGGAGAGCAATGTGTGATTTTTGGAATGGAGTCCTTTATGGAATTTAATATCTCAAATCTTGATATAGAAACACCAATAACACAAGTAAGTGGATTGGTTGGACAATTGGATTCGGATACCTCAGTCAATGGTATAGAAGCTGGTAAATACTATTATTCTGATTCCGCACTAACAATTCAAATTGGAAGCCTAACTATTATTCATTCTGCAATATATATTAACGAAACTTATTCAACATTCTTAGGTGATGGAACGGATGGAGAGATTGGAGTTACTTACTATGTAAGTTCTACGGATCTTCCAACTAATGCCTTCTTGGAAAATGCTATAAATATTAACGGTGTTGTTATCGCCGAAAATGAGCCAGTACTACAGGGATATGCACTTACCTACGAGGAAATGATAGCTGATAATACAGATATACTTGGGATGGTCGAAGATTATATATATAGGAGTTGCTATGTGGGCTTATTAAATGACGGGTCAATAGTTACCCCGTTTAATATATCAATATATAATCAGCTTTCTCTTGCAAGAGTGTATGGTTGGGCAAGCTTTAAATTATCTAGAAATGTTTTGATCCCATATAATTATGATCCAGAGTCTTTGGGCGAATGGTATTATGGAGAGGGGATTGACTTAAATGGCAAAACAATATATTCCCCTAAGATTCAGGTTGAAACTCCGCTCTTTAATGTAACGACTACGCCTGTGCCATCTATAATATATGGGGAATAAAATAGGAGAATTATGATCAAGGGTAAACTAATAATGATGATAGCAACTGTAGTCCTGCTTCTAGCGGGGCTAGTTAGCGCATCTCTGAGTTGGTATACTTCACAAGAGCAAGTTTCTGGTGAAAATGCTTCAGTGGGAGCGGAGGAAAGTATAACCGCGTCAATTAACAGTACTTTAATTGAAGTTAGTCATTATGGTGGGGAGACTGGGAAGGCTCCAAGCACGCATGAAGATGCTCCTTATTCCATTGATATTTCACTTTCTTTATTTGCTTCTGCTTTAGAAGGCACAACTCACTTAAAGATTACTTTAACAAGTCTAATCGTTGGTACCGGGACAATCGAAGAAACAGATAAATACATATTCGAAACTAATACCCCTGAAGATGATATGACCATTAGAGTTCTTGCAGGCGAAGATATATACAAAATGAATAATGATGGGTATTTGGTCTTAGAAAGCAATACATCAGTTTTTTATGAAGTACAAAATGGAGAAAATATTTTTACCGTAACATTGTATTATTTGGATGAAATTAGATATTTACAATGGATACAAGATGAAGAGGATAGTTTAGAAGAATATAATATAGAGAGTCCGGCTATAAGCTATCATGAATGGCTTGAAACCCAACCTGAGTATTTTGCATATGATGCTTGTTCTTATAGTAACCCTATATACATGTTCACTAATTTCTTCTTAAGCATGAACTATATTACCGAAGGCGCATCCGGAGAATAGAATGAAAACTTTATTTACAAAGTCTAACTTAATACAATTGGTTGCAATAGTGATGTCAATCATTTTTGCTGCTGGGGTAGTGACTTATTCTTGGTATTTACAAGACACTGACACTGAAGACGTATTACAACTCCAAGCTGATGGTGCTCAAGTAATTATGTTTGAGGCAGAAGTGTCTGAGGCAGCCCTTGAAGGTACATTGTATCCCGCAAAAGCAAAGAAATCTGCTTATATTGATGGGAGCATTCCAGACAATCCGCAAGTAATACCTATAGGCGGGCTCCTCCCAGATTATATTGATGAGCCAGCTGGAATTGTTTCATTTGACACCAACCTAACATATTATGCTTTAGGGCTTAGTGGAAAGATCAGGATGGAGATTTTGTCTTCTACAAAGATTAAAGATGACCCTCTTTCTAGGGATTTACAAACAACAGGAGAGGTAAATGCAAGTTATATTTTCTCTCTGCAAGATTTCTATCTTTCAGTTGCAGAAGATGGTATATGGAATATCTTGAGCGCATCTTTCCCGTCTGATGGGACTATATATACTAGGGATAACAAAAAGTATTATGAGTATACTAGTACGTACACTCCTTTAACAGGGGATGGAATAGTTTATAATAGCAAAAATCTAAATTCGGAGTACAATGTTGTTTCTGAAAACGACTTTTTGACCAACAATGGAGTTTTGGATCCTGACCTCAGAGTATATAACTATCAGGTTGCCTTTTTAAGAAATGGAAAGAAATACATTGAATCTTATGCGAGTTATCAACCCCTTGCAAATGATACGATTATTTATATCAACAAAGTGGATGCCTCTTGCTTGGATAATAAAATCGAAAACGTATTATTGAATGAAGAATTAGTTTTTTATTCTCGAGCTGGGAAAAACTATATTGAAAAACTTTCAGTATATAACTCCGGCCAAGGGGAGAATGCTATGAAGACAGGTGATGTGATATATTACATAAGCATTGAGACACAGACAAGTCCAATTGAACCAGTTTATATTGGAAGTGTGGCTAATCCTTCTTATGTGGAATATTATCTTTCCGGGGCTAGTTCAACTAGATATGTGGTTAGCTCTGATTACTGGGATTCTGAGCTTGATGGGGTTAGTGGTTATAACAAAGTAGCTTGGACTGGCCAAACAACGGATGGATATACGGGTAACGGAATATCTTTTGATAATAATTTTGTAGTATATCAAAGAGAGTATTCTTCGACAACATATACCTGTATTGATCATATCGATTCCTACGCCCCATTAACTGGAGATATAATTTTAAATTATCAAAAAATTGATTCCACTAAAGTAACATTTTCAGACCCGAATTACACTGCAAATCTAGTTGATATTAGAAATAGTACGGAAATAGATGTGACAGACAGGGATTTGTTATATGTAGATGAAAATGAAAATATTGTTTGGAATCTTTACTCTGATGCTGATTTCTCTTTGTTTTCTGATGATACCCTATTATTTGCTAATATCGTTGATACAACAACAGGAAGAATCGTTGTAAAAAATTATACATATGAAAGTGGCGGGGATGAGCCTTTAACCTACACTACTGCAGATATTTTGGTGATGAACTCAGTGTCTTTTAATGATTCTTATACCCTGGTAAAAAGATTTGATGAAGTAGAATATGTGTATAGCGAAGTAGAAACACTTGATATAAGCACTCCTTTTTATCATATTGAAAAAGATGCGCTATACGAACCGCAAACCTTAGATCTAATTTATTATAATATCTATGTTGCAGACGACGTTATGTATGATTCTGGAAGTGGGGAATACAAGGTAAATGACTTAGATTTGTTTGATGACGATTTTATCTATAGCAGAGATGGAGTAAGGTATATTGTTAAGGAAGGGGACTATATTCCGGTTGAGGACGATATTATCATCTATGAAAATGGAAGCGCAGTAGGACAAGAATTATTAACTTATGATAATAGTGGATATAGTGCAAACAAGATAGCGCTTGAGAGCGATGATACGGTATATCTTAGGAATGGAAAGATATACGTATGCACAACCCTTTATTACTCCTCACAAATTGGAGATATCTCTTTATACGAAGATGGTTTAGTAACATTGGAAGGAGAGGATTATATAATCGAAGCGGAGGAAGGGGACATAGTTGATTATTATGTAGATAATGTTTCCTTGTTAGTTAATGATGAGGTGTATGTTAGAGACAACGATTTTCGCTTCATTTATAAAGATGCAGAATCATATTCTCCTATTGAAGGAGATAATATGATTTTTGATAGTGGATATATGGTTGCTGATGCTCAAACTAGGTTTATGATTAGTGGGTCAGTATACATAACCACTTTAGATCAAGAGACTTCAAGAGATTTAATCGGGGCAACAATCACTTTGATGTTATCAATGGAAAGCCCGGATATTCCAGAATAGGGAAAACAAGAAAATGAAAAAAATTACAAAAATATCAATTATATTATTATGTTTGATGGTTGTATCCTCTTTGTTGGTGGTTAACACTTATGCAAAATGGAAACCAGAGAGAGAAGCTGCCCAGACAGTAGATATACCGGGTACCGGGTGGAACCCGGCAGAAAGCTATATAGTTTTCGCAGGCCTTGATTCTTCAAATTTAGTAGTTTCTTCCTCAGTGGACTTTTCGGAAATCATAAACTTTGCAGTTGTGGGATATACAGGTACAGTTGCAGAATTGGTCATTCCTGAAGAAATAACTGTAATTTACGGAGAGCAAGAAATCACGGGTGACGTTTTACAAATATTAGCCGGGGGCGTACAAGGTTTTTATTTCGAAGATGGAGAAGAATATACGGGAAACTATGAAGAGGTCGACCTAAAAAATAACCAATTTTTAACATATATATATATTCCTGCAAGTGTTAGTTATGTCGGTAATTCGGTGTTTATGGGGTGTGTTAACTTAGAAGAAATAGAATTAGAAGGCTCTGAAATAGCGATTAATATGGGAGATTATGCTTTTTCTGATTGCATTAGTTTAAACACAGTATCCACTAATGGCAGACCGATTTCAGGGGTAAGTGAATACATTTTTTACAATACTCCTTATTTAGAATAAGCCAAATTTCATTTACAAGAAAATAATATTACTTTTTGATTTTCTATGGATAAATAGAAAAGCCCCTGATAAAAAGGGCTTTTTGGTACACCATCGGGGACTCGAACCCCGGACCCATTGATTAAGAGTCAATTG
>CAYMPR010000060.1:0-5126 GCA_964392385.1 uncultured Christensenellaceae bacterium
TCAAGTGCCCAAACTTCCATTTCTCCAAATCTCTGTCCACCAAACTGAGCTTTTCCGCCAAGAGGTTGTTGAGTAATTAAAGAATAAGGACCTGTTGAACGAGCATGTATCTTATCATCAACTAAATGGATTAGTTTCAACATATACATATAGCCTACTGTAACTCTATTGTCAAAAGCTTCACCAGTTCTGCCGTCATATACTTTAAACTTACCATCAACAAACTTTTCGCCTGTTTTTTCATCTGTATAGTAACAACCATTTTCTAGTAACATCTCTTTTATGTCGTTTTCAGAGGCACCATCAAAAACAGGTGTTGAAATGTTTATTCCTAAAGATTTGCATACATATCCTAAGTGTACTTCGAGAACTTGACCAATATTCATACGGCTAGGAACTCCCAAAGGATTTAATACAATTTGTAGTGAAGTGCCATCTTCTAAGAAAGGCATATCTTCTTTAGGCAATACTCTTGAAATAACACCCTTGTTTCCGTGTCTTCCGGCCATCTTATCGCCTACGCCAATCTTACGCTTTTGGGCAATGTATACACGCACCAATTTAAGAACATTGACGTTTAGTTCGTCTTTATTTTCTCTAGTGAAAATCTTTACATCGACTACTGTTCCACCTTCACCATTTGGAACCCTTAATGAGACATCTCTTACATCTCTAGATTTGTCGCCGAAAATTGAGCGAAGCAATTTTTCTTCTGGTGTAGGATCTGTTTCGCCCTTGGGTGTAACTTTACCAACCAAATAGTCATTTGCACGAACTTCAGCACCAATCATTACTATTCCATCTTCGCCTAGGTATCTTAACAAGTCTTCACTAACATTGGGAATATCCCTTGTTATTTCTTCGTCACCAAGCTTAGTTGTTCTGCAGTCTATTTCGTACTCTTCGATATGGATAGAGGAAAAGACATCATCTCTAACTAAATCTTCACTAATTAAAATGGCATCTTCATAGTTGTATCCTTCCCAAGGCATAAAGCCAACAAGGATATTTCTTCCAAGTGCAAGTTCGCCTTTATCTGTACTTGGACCATCAGCTATTATTTCACCAGCTTTAACCTTTTGCCCATGAAACACAAGAGGTTTTTGGTTAATGCAGGTTCCTTGATTAGACCTACGGAATTTTTGCAATTCGTATTTGATAATCCCATTTTTGCTTTTGATTTCGATGAAATCAGCAGTAACTTTAGATACGGTTCCATCTTCCTTTGCAACAATACAAACACCACTATCGTGTGCTACTTTATATTCCATCCCAGTACCAATAATTGGGGCATGTGGACGGAGTAGTGGAACTGCTTGACGTTGCATGTTTGAGCCCATCAAAGCACGTTGAGCATCATCGTTTTCTAGGAATGGTATCAAAGAAGTAGCAATGGATACCAACTGTTGTGGAGAAACATCCATATAATCAACTTCGTGATTTGGATATTCCTTGATAAGATCTTGATAACGGCATAATACCCTTTTATTAACGAATTTTTGATTCTCATCTAATGGCTCATTTGCTTGCGCTACGATATATCTATCTTCTTCATCAGCTGCAAGATAAAAAACATCATCAGTTACAATTCCTGCTTTTTTATCAACTTTCCTATACGGGGTTTCGATAAAGCCATATTCGTTAACTCTAGCATAAGAAGATAAAGAGGTTATTAGTCCAATATTTTGTCCTTCAGGGGTTTCTATAGGACACATTCTTCCATAATGAGAGTGGTGAACGTCACGAACTTCAAATCCAGCTCTCTCACGGTTTAATCCACCAGGTCCTAAGGCTGATAATTTTCTCTTATGGGTTAGCTCTGCAATTGGATTTGGCTGATCCATAAATTGAGATAATTGAGAGCTTCCAAAAAATTCGCGAATTTTACTTGTAATTGGCTTAACGTTTACAAGGCTTACTGGAGTTATATCTTCAGGCTTTTGTGAAAGCATACGTTCTCTTACAATTCTTTCCATACGTCCCATTCCTTCACGGAATGTGTTTTGTAAAAGTTCACCTACAGCTCTAACTCTTCTGTTTGACAAGTGATCAATATTGTCGCCTTTTCTGAATTTAAATCTCATTACTGCATTGGCATTTGTAGCTGCAATTATGTCGTCTAGGGTTAGGTGTCTAACAACTAAATCATCTAAATTGGCAACAATTGAAGCCTTTAAAGTCTGCATATCTCCGTTACTAGCATCGATTAGCTTTTTGAGTGCTGGGTAGTATACATTTTCTTTTACTCCAAGGCTTAGTGGAGTAACATCAATAAACGACTTAAGCTCTACAGTGTTATTCCCTACAACTTTTGTATATCCTTCTGGAATGACAAGTAACTCTGCGCTTTCTTTAATTGCTTTTTTTAATGCCTTATCGTTTTTGTCGGATTCATGTTCTTTAATAAGTTCTCTTAAGAATGGGAGGAATACTTTTCCTTCAATTCCAACATCTTTTGGATCAATTGAAGGGCATATATCTTGTAAATATACAGCGCTTGCACAAGTAATATCTTTATAATTTTCTAATGTCTTAACATAAACAGAATTAATTCCTAGATTTTGGATTTGCCATCCTTTTTCTAAGGTTATTACTTCACCAGCCTCAGCGATTATTTCACCTTCATTAACAACATCTCTTGCTAGAGTTAATCCTTCAATTCTTTTTGCAAGAGATAGGTGTTTATTAAACATATATCTTCCTACTCTAGTAAGGTCGTATCTTTTTCTATCAAAAAATAGATTAGGGAGATGCACTTCTACGCTATTTGGTAGAGGATTTTCACCTGGCTTTAGTTTGCTATATGCTTCATATTTTGCTTTTTGAGTAGTGTTTATCTCACCATCTTTTTCCAAAGTGTTTAGTATTAATGGGTCATTACCAAAAACCTTGGCAATTTCCTTGGTATCGTTAAATGCTAAGGCACGAAGAAGCATAGTTGAATTGATCTTCTTTTTCCTATCAACTCTTACAGACATGGTATTAAAAGCTTCTTGTATAAACTCAAGCCAAGCACCCCTTACAGGAATAGCTTGTGTTTTATATCTTGGAACTCCGTTTTTATCCAAAACTCCATCTTCAGAATATACGCCAGGACTTCTTACTAATTGGCTAACAACAACTCTTTCAGCACCGTTTATAATAAAGGTGCCATTTTCTGTCATTTTAGGATAATCGCCAAGGAAAATATCCTGTTCATTAATTTCCCCTGTTTCTTTACTAGTAAGGCGAACCCTAACTTTTAATGCGAATGTGTAAGTAACATCACGATCTTTACATTCTTTAACAGTCCACTTGCACTTATCCTCGATAGTCGTTTTCAAGAAATCTAGTTCATATTTGTTACTTGTGGCGACCATAGGCGAAAAATCATCCAAGATCTCTCTTATACCTTCAGTAACAAAAGTATCGTAAGATTTTTTCTGGATTTCGATTAAATATGGTATTTCAATCGTCTTCTTGATTTTTCCAAAAGATTCTCTTTCAACATTCCCAAGTTTGATTGTGTGAGTTCTCTGAGTCATTAGTTACACTCCTTATAAAAAAATTTTCGCGGAATAACCCGCAAATGATAAAATACAGTAAAATTTATTTACCGAAAAATTGGTTAGTTATTTGTTTGGCTGGTTTTTGTGTTAATACTAGGAAAAAAATTTCCATATACCCCCGAAGCGCGTTGCTAGCGAACATTACGCAAGTTAACATTTTATCGCTATATGTCAAGCTTGTCAACTGTTTTTAGAATATTAATTTAAAAATGTGCATATACGCACGAGTATCAATTATACACAAATAAAAATATAATGCAAGACTTTTTTGTAAATAATTTAAAATATTTTTTTAGCTCGCTATTATCTCAAGAATAAACTGGCATTAGTCCAATAACTTTAGCCTTCTCAATCATTTTTTTTGTTTGAATTTTTATCAAAATAATATCTTTGGCATTATGAAGCAATTATTTGTATAAAAAAGTTTAGCATCATCCTATGTTCTTTATTACTATTTTAATTTCCTATCACTGTAGCATATGCAGCAATAGCTAAGCCTTGACCAATATCCCCTAATCCTTCAGCAGTTTTTGCAGAAATAGAAATGTCTGAATACGGTAAATTAAGAAGGTTAGCAAGCTTTACCCTCATTATTGGTATGTATTCTGCTAACTTGGGCTTTTCAAGAATAATTACAATACTCACATTATTTAGTTTAAAATTTTTCTGCTTTACAATATTCATTGTTTCGCTAAGCATTATAGTACTATCTATACCTGAATATTTGATGTCAGAGTCTGGGAAATGAGAGCCAATGTCTAATTCACCGACAACTGATAGTAACGCATCTATTAATGCATGAATAGCGACATCTCCATCTGAATGTGCTAAACACCCAAAATCGTAGGATACCTCGATTCCGCATATAACTAGCTTTTTCCCTCTAACTAGCGAATGGATATCATAACCTGAGCCTATTTTAGCGGAAATACCAAAAATATCGTTCTCGTCAGTAAGTTTTATATTTCTTTTTTCACCTTCAATAAAATACGGATCTTTAAAAAACTCTAGATAAATCTCACTTTCATCGGTGTACTGCTCAAGCTTTTTGCCCGATGATAAAAGTGCTTGAAAAGAAAAAAGAATATCTTCTGCGTAAAATCCTTGGGGAGTTTGGACAGAAATATATTTGTCTCTGTTAACGGTAGAAATGATACACTCACCCTCAACTCTTCTTACGCTATCGCTTAATTTTATGGCTGGAATACAAGAGCCTTTCTCTCTGACTCCTTCTATAACTTTTGAAATTAACTTTTTAGATACAAAAGGTCTTGCGCCATCATGTATCAAGACTCCTTTAGCTTCCACTCTTTTTAACCCATTGTAAACAGAATCTTCTCTAGATGCTCCACCTTCTACTATGGAAATCATTTGAGCTTTGTGTTGATAAGCTAAATCTTCAGCTAATCTTTTAGTTTCATTGTTTACACATAGAATTATTTTATTAATCCCCTCTACGCCTAAAAAGGCTTCGAGCGAACGCTCTAGTGTAGTTTCGTGTCCAAGAGTTAATGCCATTTTGTTAATGCCCATTCTCCTGCTATTTCCAGCAGCAACAATAATCACATCAAATTCCAT
>CAYMPR010000061.1:0-5081 GCA_964392385.1 uncultured Christensenellaceae bacterium
GGTATAGCTCAGTTGGTAGAGCGCTTGAATGGCATTCAAGAGGTCAGCGGTTCGAGACCGCTTATCTCCACCAAAAAGGTCCACACTATATGCGTTTTAAGCATAAAGGCACCTAGAATAATTTCTAGGTTTTTTTATTTTTTGGGGCCGTGCACAACTTTTTATTACGCTAGTTTTTGTGCCCTTTAAATCTGGATTATTTGTTGACTATGAAAAGCACGAGGATATATAATATGAAAAGAGAACGAGATTTCACTTTTGTGTTTATTTTTCTCAAATATCCAAAATGGACAGTTAATTTTATTAATAGATAGGGGTTTTAAATGCAGTACAAGAAAGAAGAAGTTAATAACAGAATTGTTTCTGCTGCAAAAAATGCATTTTGGAAATGTGGTTATCGTCAAACTAGCATGATACAGGTAAGTATTGATGCGAAAGTCCCCATTGGAAACCTTTACAGATATTTCCCAAGCAAAGAAGCTCTTTTTGATGCTGTCGTTTTAGACGCATATAACAATTGTTTTGAGATAATTGATAGAATATACGAGGCGAGCGTAGATAAGCTTGCAAAAAGCTCAGATAAATTTATTGCAAGTACAGGCGAAATAGCCGAGACACTTATGGAAATTTCAGATAATTTTTCCCAGGAGATTTTTATCTTATTAGGTAAGAGCCAAGGTAGTAAATATGAAGATTTTAGAGAAAAGGTTATTTGTAGGGTTTCGGAACTGATAAGAAAGGGGTTTTTCGGGTTACAGGCAATGAATGAACCTTTAATGTCAGAGATAATGACAAAAAGTCTAATGGAAGGATTTATCTCCATATTTTCGCTCGTTCCCAAAGATCAGCAGAAAAAACAAATGGAGAAGTTGATGAATTTCTTCTTTTACAAACTGGAAGATAGAATGAATTAAGGGAAATAGAAAGGCAAAAAGAAAGAATTGAATTAGTTGTTTACTTGTGGAAAGGGAATCATTATTAGATGAAAAAAATTGCTAGATTGGTTGTAAATCATAAATTAGTAACGGTAATAATTTTTGCTGTTTTAACAGTTATTGCCGTTGTTTGCATTCCTTTTGTCAATATTAATTATGACGATACCTCATACTTACCTAAAGATTCCGCTCTTAGACAGGGATTAGATACTATGTACTCTGAATTCGGTCAGGGTGGCAATGCTACGATGATGGTCTCAAAAGTCGCTGTTGCCGATCAAGTAATTATGAACGAAGATCTTGAGAAAATCCCAGGTGTAAGCAACATGATGTGGATAGATGATCTTTTGTTATCTGAAATAATTCCTGAAGGAATGCATCCAGGAGGAGCTAGGACTTTACCTGATGCTCTAGGAATTCCAGGTGATAAACTTGTGGTAATGGTATTAGATCTTTTAAATATGATTATGGATATTCCCCCCGAATCACGTGGTTCCATTGATGCGATTAAAAATTATATTAATATAAATGGTACAGTGCTAAGTCGTAATAGTGCTTCAGACTACACTACTAAATGGCCCAATTATGATGGGGATTATAAAAGCTTTTACAACTTAGTAATTACTTTATTAGATTTAATTCCTGATTTAGATAATTTTGATTTGGCTCAAATTGATACTATTGCTTCTCAGCTCGATGGTTTTTATAAAAAAGACCAAAATAATAATGGATATGCTCTAGTCCAAATCTCTTTTGAGAACAGTGACTATGATAAAATAACCCTCAGTGCGATTGATTCAATAAAAGAATATATGACCAGTAAGGGATATAAGATATCTTTAGTTGGTAATGCAGCAGTAACTCACAATAGTGTATCAGTAATGACATCAGAAACTACTGGCGCTATGGCTATAGCGGGAGTCATTGTTTTGTTGGTTTTACTATTGACCACAACTTCATATTGGGAACCAATATTATTACTTATCCCAATGGGCGTTTCAATATTAATGAACATGGGAAGCAATTTGATAATGCCCAAAATCTCATATATGACAAATTCCATAGCAAGTGTTTTACAACTTGCCTTGACAATGGACTACTCGATATATCTATTGAATAGATTTAAGCAGGAAAAAAAGAGAGGACTTTCTAGTAATGAAGCGATGGCTGAGGCTATGGCAAATGGAGTTAAGGCAATTTTTTCCGCATCACTAACTACAATTGCATCTTTTGTTGCATTAATGTTTATGTCATATCAGTTGGGTTTAGATATGGGAATTGTCTTAGCAAAAGGTGTGGTTTTCTCGATGCTAAGTGTTTTCCTGTTGCTTCCAGTACTAACTTTATATACCGAAAAACTTATAACTAAAACGGCTCATAAAACATTTAATCTATCTTTTAGAAAATTTTCGAATAAACTTTTAAAGCATAGAATGTGGTTACCAATATTCCTAGTTGCCCTACTAGCAATAGGTGCAATATTTCAAGCACAAAACTTATTTACTTATGGGCAAGAATCAAGCATGGGAGGCGAAGGAACGCCGATTGCTACAGCAAGAACTGATGTGGAAAGCATTTTTGGCAAGCAAAACCAGGGACTCATTCTTTTGGAGTATGGGTTATTTGATGAGGATAGAGATGGGAGTCTATCTGAAGTAGAAATGACTGCCTTTAGAGCAAGAGAATTATTGCTTAGCGAAAAATTGATGGAGATATCAGGCGTAAAAAGTGTGCAAGCTTGGGCCTCTATTGAGGGTGTAGGTGCTTCAGCAATTCTTCCTGAGTCTTACAAAGCACAATTTTTAAGTGATAATAGTAGTAGAGTTATTCTGTTTTTAGATGTTCCAGAAGAGGGCGAACAAACTACTCAAGTTGTAATGCAAATTAACTCAATTGTTGAAGAAACCTATCGAGATAGAATAGATGCTACTGGGATAACCCCATATCATATTGGTAACTCGGCAGCAACTCTTGCTATAAAGACACTTGTTACTGCAGACTATGACATAATAACGTACGTATCCTTAGCATTAGTTGCACTAATAGTGCTAGTTGCATTTAAATCACTGCTTATCCCAATTATTCTTGTGGTTGTCATTCAGGGCGCAATTTATGTCAATATGGCTGTCCCATATTTCCAACAAGAACCAATAGTTTTTGTGGGTTATATGTTAGTTAGCGCCATACTTTTAGGAGCCACTATCGATTATGCTATAGTAGTATCCTCACATTATATGGAACATAGACAAACAATGAATAAATACAACGCCATGCAGCACGCTTTAGCGGATTCTGCAAGAACGCTGATGACTTCAGCGGGCATACTAACATTCTCTGGCCTTGCAATTGCTTTAACTACATCATCTCCCGCAACTGCTGTTTTTGGAAATGCAATATTTAGAGGTGGAATACTTTCCTTCTTGTTTGTAGTTACTCTTTTACCACAACTTCTAGTAATTTTTGACGGAGCAATTAGAGCAACAACTATTCGTGGAAAACAATTAATGATAGATAATAAATTGGCGTCAATTGCACCAGATGTAACTGAATCAGCGGTTTTACCAATTGCTGCTAGAAAGAAGAGACCATCCCAAGTAGAGCGTGAACAAGAAATAAGAAATGCAATAATTGCAGGAATAGAATCGCATAGGGGTGAAACTGAGGATGATTATAATACAAAAAACCTAAGCATTAAGAGCTCAAATATAAATCAAGCTCTTCCAAATTACATGGAAGAAACAGTGTCGCTTTTTGAAGAGGGAAAAGAAGAATTAGAAGATAGTGATTTCATTCCACCTGAAAGCAAGAAGAATAAAAACATAGAGCCCAAAGATTAAAACATATATTTCGATAAATATATTTGTTAGATATAGCTATTGATAAGAATTAGAAAGACAAGACTTGACATTTAGACAATTATCAATTAATATGTGATTACAATTTAATAGCTAGGGGTGGCGGACAACCGCCTGAGATTACACCCTTTGAACTTGATGGAGTTAATACTCCCGAAAGAAAGCAAACACGCTTTAGACTCTAAGATAATCTCTTGGAGTTTTTCTTTTGTAAGTTTGGCTAAGGAGGATTTATGTTTTCTACACCTTTTTCTGAACTTTCTTCTTACGAAAAGATTTCAACCATTTCCCTTTTCGTTACCATTGCGTTAGTTGTCGCAATTATTGTCGGCTTTATTTTGACAAGAAAAAAGAGCCAGTTACTTTTAAACAATTACTCTAAAATAATTCTTGGGGTAATAATAGGATATTCTATTGCCCTTGTTGTAATTTTGATGTCTTTAAAGTTAATTGAATATAAAGAAGCTGGATATCTAGAAGACATGTTTAGTATAAAAACGCTTGTAGGGGCAATCAATAGTCCCGTTCAACTATATCTTTATGGCGTTTTACTTATGATAGCAATTACGAGTATAGCAATCATATTTGGAAAGAAGACAGATAATAAAGTAAGGAGCAAATCCCTTGTATATGCCTCAATATGTATTGCGATGAGTTTTGCTCTTTCATATATTAGATTTTTGGAGTTACCACAAGGGGGATCAATTACTTTTGCTAGTCTTCTACCTTTAATGATATATTCATATATTTTTGGAAGCAGAAAGGGAGTTATAGCTGGAGTAATATATGGTTTTTTACAGTTTATTCAGGCTCCTTGGTTTTATCATCCAGTTCAATTTTTTCTTGATTATCCAATAGCTTTTTCCGCTATTGGTCTAACGGGATTATTTAGAGAAGTTGGGTTGTTTAAAAACAAAAGATTTATTCAATTTGCACTTAGTGGAGTACTAGCAGTTATTATAAGGTATTTGTCCCACGTAGTAAGTGGAATATTTGTATTTGGTTCAGCGGACCCTGAAAATTATGGCGCAGTTGCTTGGAGCTTTTTATACAACGCTTTTTCCTTGGCTGATATGGCGATTTGCTTACTTATTGGAGGTTTTTTGTTTGCAAGCAAGAGCTTTAATGGGATGATGGATCCTTTAATTTATGCTACTACTGGAAAAAGTGCAACGGAAGAAACGAAGATACGAGTTATAATGCCTGGTGAAGAATAGAGAGGGATTTAGAGCGTTGTCCATCATATTGCACTTACTAAACAGACATTATTTTGTCTCTTGTTAGTATGATA
>CAYMPR010000062.1:0-2275 GCA_964392385.1 uncultured Christensenellaceae bacterium
GACTATAAAAACAGCGGAAATAATAGAAAATGGAAAAGAAATCTACGATGACTAATACCTTATACAAGTTATTTACAGTTTCTAAACATTGCATATCCAAAAACAAACGCTTGAGTAAATTCTGTTGTTAAATATTTTTTAATATATTGTTGCATAATGTCTCTCACTTTACCTGTTGGGCCCTTAAAAGCGAGGCCATAAAATTACGTATTGGTCTAAAAAGCGTTGTGATATACCTATATTTGGCTCTAAAAAGCGTTGTGATGTGGCTATATTTGGCTCTAAAAAGTGTTGTGGTATAGCTATATTTGGCTCTAAAAAGCGTTGCGAGCCGTAGGAAAAGATGATATAATCTCTTTAGAGGTGAGTATATGGCATATATAAAAAGAAAAATTGATGGGTTTTTATATGATTGGAGAAGAAAAACTCAAAAGTATCCATTAATCGTAAAAGGTGCTAGACAAGTTGGAAAAACAGAATCTATTAGACACTTTGCATCCAATAATTATTCTAATTTTGTTGAAATTAACTTCGTGGAAGAGCCTAAATATAAAGCTATTATTAGCGAAGGCTTTAGTGTTGAGTCGATAATTAAATCGATATCAAGGATTAATCCATCATTTAAATTTATTCCGAAGGATACCCTAATTTTCTTTGATGAACTTCAAGATTTCCCGGAAATAGCTACAAGTTTAAAGTTTTTTTCCATAGACAACAAATATGATGTTATTTGTAGTGGGTCTCTTCTTGGGGTAAATTATAAAAACATTACCAGTGTGAGCGTGGGATATAAGGAAGACTATGAAATGCAATCTCTAGACTTTGAGGAATTTTTATGGGCAGTAGGCTATTCTGACAATATAGCGGATGAACTGCTATGTAACATGCAGCAATTAAAAGTGTTTTCTCTTTCCGAGCACGCAACCTTTTCCTCACTCTTTATTGACTATTGTATACTTGGTGGAATGCCAGCAATAATAAGAGAATATGTCTTAAATAAAAACTTCAGCGGCACATTAAATCTTCAAAAGCAATTGATAAGTGCATATAAGGACGATGTTAGAAAGTATGTTTTTGGTTTTGATCAAACTAGAATTATCAGTGTTCTTGATTCAATTCCAACACAACTGGCCAAAGAAAACAAAAAGTTTCAGTTTTCAAAAATATCCTCTAGCGCAAGATTTAAAGATTATTGGGGTTGCATAGAATGGCTTAGAGATGCTGGGATAGTCAATCTTTGTTATTGTTTATCTTTCCCTGAATTGCCTCTAAAGGGTAATTATAACTCTGACAAATACAAGCTATATTTTAAGGATACTGGATTACTAGTTGCCTCATTGGATGATGAAGCTCAACAAGACTTAAGGGTGAATAAATCCCTCGGAGTATACAAAGGAGCTTTGTATGAAAACTTTGTCGGAGAAGCATTATCAAAAAGCGGTTATGATTTATATTATTATAAAAGGGATGATGGTACTCTAGAACAAGATTTCTTTGTAAGAACCTCAAATGAGCTAATACCCATAGAAGTTAAAGCAAAAAACGGCTATTCAAAATCATTAAACACTCTTATAAATAGTAATCATTATCCCGATATATCAAAAGGAATAAAACTATGTTCAAGTAACCTTGGTTTCGCAAATAATATCTATACTTTCCCATATTATTTAACCTTTTTGATAAAGAGATATCTTGCAAATCAATAATATCGCTTGATTATTCCCATCATTTTTAAGTAAACCTCTATTCTATTATTCCTTCTATTCTTCTTTACTATCTTGTTTTTCTTGTTTCTCCTTTAAGTTTAGCAGGGCATTCAATTCCTTTTCCTGCTTTTTGGCGGAAGCTGCAACAGTTAATACTGCAAGTCCATATATTACAGTACATATACCCGCAAAAATGTATATGGCAAAACTATATCTAAAAATCGTTGTACCAAACATATATCTTGCTAGAAAAATAATGGGTGCAAGAGAAATAAACCCTAAAGAAATCTTTAGTATAGGATGCCATTTTCTTAGTCTAAAGATAGTAATTGAAATAGCGACAAAAAGCGCCATTAGTAGTGCGCCAATGCTAACTTTATAAAAAGCAATATCTACGCCAAACCTTCTAACAACAATATATGTTACAATCATCAAAATAATATTGATTATTGCATAAGATATCGCCCATTTTTTTAAAAAGGATAAAATCATATTTTTCATTTTCTTATTCCTATAAGAAGGATCTTGAGAGCTTTAACATAGTTTCTAGAAATCTCAACCTTCTCCCC
>CAYMPR010000062.1:2375-5065 GCA_964392385.1 uncultured Christensenellaceae bacterium
TCAAATAGGCGCAAAGAGGCGACTATGCTTTCAACATAATCGTCTCTAAGCTTACATTTAATAACAACTTCGGTTTCTAAAAGATTTTTTATTTCTTCTATTGTTATTTTCACTACAATTGCCCTTTTCTTTTAATTGGTACTTCGCACTCTGAAAATTTTCTACGATACCATTTGACTCGCTTAATTTCCTATTCAGCAACACTATCAGCCAATTTATTAGATACTACCTCACTAACTTCAAGTAATAGTTGCTTTAATTTTAGCACATTTTCTGTTCTTATTTGCATATTTGTATTTGCATCACTTAGTACAACTATAGCTTCATCAATTGTAGCTAGTTTGTAGATACCTTTAGCTTCCCTAAGCGCTTGATAGACCTTTCCGATTGTTCCTTCAATTGCTTCCCTTGCTTCAATTGCTTCAACTGTTTTTTGAATAACTATTGCTTTTTCCTCTTCACTTAACGATAATCCCATTTCCTTCATTTGTTTGTAGCTTTGTTTTAGAGTCGTAAAAAGCTCTTTAATTGCAATTGTCTCTTCGTCGATAATTATCTGGGATTCCTTAATATTATCATAACAAGAAAGAGCTAGGGTCAACTTTTCGGATAAACTTGGCTCTACCAGCTCATTTTCCTGGGTCTCTTCTAATTCCGCTCCTAGAAGAGGGTTGGATAGAACTACACTTTCAGTGCCGCTTTCTACTTCCTCACTCCCATCACTAATTACTTCTAAACTTGCTCCCAACGCTTTTTCAAAACTCGAAAACTCATCTTGGATTCCACATCCTACCGCAAATGCCACTACTCCGCCTACCAGTGCAAGACACAATATTATTGATATAAATTTTTTCATTTTTTGTTCCTCCATTTGGTTTTTAGTATCAGAGTTCCATCTGACAACCTCATTCTAATCGGGTATTTCTCCCGAATCAATAGGTCAAAGGGTAAGATGCATTAACCTTATGGTAAGTTGCGTTGGCTTTATATTTCTGTACTGCATTTTCAACATTATATATTCTCCCTAGTTTTTGCTATATTTCTAAAATATAGATAATCGCATATTTTTGACAATAAAAAAGCCCCAGTTTTTGCTAGGGCTTAGATAAATAAAAACACCCAGTTTCTGAACTGGGTGCCCTCTCTTACTTTGTTTCTGGTTTCTTTGCTGTTTGAATTACTGTAGCCGGAGCCGCTGTCACTATCTTTTGCTTCTTCGGTTTTTTTGCTTCCCTTGCTGGTCTATTTCTTTCTGCCATAACAACTTACCTCCATTTCTTTATTCGGTTTCCCGTAAATACACTATACCACTAAAGTATCTCTATTTTCAATAGCATTATGAATTATCTATTATGTTATTCAGTTAGAATTAGGCTTTTTATATCCTTACATCCCTTCTTGAAGTTAAATACCAATTAATATAGAATATATCCATAATGTTGTCTCTAACTAATACTTATAGAGATATTGACTATATATAACTAACTAGGAGTTATTTGTGAAGAATTTAATTAAATTTTCGTCTATCTTGTTAATTGTTTGTTTACTTGCTTTTCTTTTGGTCTCATGTGCGCCTCAAGACCCAATTTCAGTCGAGAATCCTTACCTTGCTAAAAATATAATTCTAATGATTGGAGATGGGATGGGGAGCGAACACCTTGAAGCAACTAAAATATATTACGGCTTAGATTCTCTTAACATGGAACAATTATCTGTTAGTGGTGTAGTTAACACTATGGCTCTTTTGGGCGGAGTTGAGGTTCTAACGGATAGTGGAGCTGCAGCAACTGCTATGGCTACTGGGTACAAAACTCGGCTAACCATGATTGGGATGGCACCTGCTCCTGGCTTATCAATAATTGAAGAGCTTGCTTTAACCCCAATAACTCACACTAATGTAACAGAAATTGCTATATCTAGCGGGAGAAAAACGGGTATAGTCGCAACAAAAAACCTTAACGATGCAACGCCCGCTGCATTTAGCTCACATGTTTTAACTAGATCCATGCTAGAGGATGTTACCACTCAGCAAATTGCATCAGGAGTGGATGTTTTAATGGGCGCAGGGTATTCTGAGTATTATTTGCCCAAAATTGATGCCATTACGGGCGCAGGTTACCAAGTTATAACAACAAAAACGGAACTTATGTACGCAAATGGAGATAAGGTTTATGCCGGATTTGACTCTATTACACCATCATCTGAAGTGAATCTTGAACTAATGGTTCAAAAAACTCTAGAACTCCTACATAACGACGATGGCTTCTTTGCAATGTTTGAGGGCTCGAAAATTGACTCAGGTTCACACTCAAATGATATGCTTTCTATGGTCAAAGAAACTCTATCTTTTGATATAGCAGTGGGAATTGCGATTAATTATGTTCGCCTTAATCCCGATACATTACTAATTGTAACTGCAGATCACGAAACAGGTGGTCTTGATGTCCCTTCTAACTCTACAAAAGAAGATTTGTCTAACTCTATGTTCTCTACGGGTGGCCACACTATATCAATGGTTCCATACTTTATTTGGGGCCCTGGGATAAATTCATTAGAGGAGCAAATAGATAACACTGATATTGCGAAAATTATAGCAAGAGCTATGGGAACATCAATACATTAGACCATCGAACTATTCAAAGGTGAATTTTTCATCTATTGTAACCTAATTTTCCTTTTTATTCCTATAA
>CAYMPR010000063.1:0-1530 GCA_964392385.1 uncultured Christensenellaceae bacterium
GATTATAAATTCACTGTCAATGATTATTTAGATGTGGCGGAAATTGGAAGAGATATAGAGGGATTAATGTATGCCAAATTGGCTTATGGAGCTGGCGCAGGGATAGAAGTTGAATATACTCAAACTGCCGACATTTACGCGATAAATGGAAACACGAATTCATCGACTCAAACACCAAGTGGTTTTGATGGAACATATAAAGGGCAAGGATATTCAATATACGATCTCATTATCCGCCACAATCCTTCAACTAACCAAACAGGGTTATTTGGAGAGTTAACAGGAACTGTTACTGGGTTAAATCTTAGAAGGGCTACGGTAAGTGCAGGAACTACTATTATTATTGGGTCTATAGCTTCTAGAGTTTTATCTGGAGCGGTAATAGCCGATTCAAGTTTCCAGGGAACAATTCTAACTGCAAGTTCTGCATCAAAAACAATTGGTGGAATAGCAGGGTTTGTTCAAGATGCAACAATATATAACGTTAAATCAGCGGGTTATGGTTATGTTAGAGTAAATGGCAATATATCTGCTGGAGGAATATTTGGGCAAGTTGTTGAGAATGAAACAGAAAACACAAATATTTACGACATGGCATCATTTATGGAATTTAATATTACTAATCAGGGTGAGGGGACTCCTATTACATTGGTAAGTGGACTAATTGGCGATTTAGATATCGATGCTTCTTTATATGGTATAGGCATAGGTAAGAGTTACTACTCTGATGCTGCTTTAACCGCTCCAGCAGTTGGAATTCTTGTAGCTGCCCACTCAGTTTCATATATAAACGCCACCTATTCGGAACTAATAGGCGATGGAATAGATGGGACTTTAGGCTTGACATATTATGTCAGCAGTCTTGATTTGTATAATAATGTATTCTTGGAAAAAGCTATCAATATAAATGGAATAATAATCGAAGAAAATTACCCCTCACTTCAGGTCTTTGGACTAACTTACGAGGAAATGATTCAATCTGAAGTGAGTATACTGGATATAGTAAACACATATGTTTATAAGAAAGTTTATGTTAGCTCACTTAAGGATGGCTCTTTAGCAAATCCATTCAATATATCTGTACACAACCAATTATCTCTTGCAAGATTATATAGTTGGGCAAGCTTTAAGTTATCAAGGTCAATAATTATTCCATATAGCTATACACCTTCCTCCCTTGGTGAATGGTATTATGGAGAGGGAATAGATCTAAATGGTAAAACAATATACTCGCCCAAAATACAGGTCCCAACACCATTATTTACCGTGACATCTACGCCGGTACCGAACATAATATATGGCACATTAATATAGGAGAAAAATGCTAAAAGGTAAGCTAATAATGATGATATCTACTGTAGTCCTGCTTGTAGCAGGCTTGGTTAGTGCGTCCTTAAGCTGGTATACCTCTCAAGAACAAGTAACGGCTAATGATGCCTCAGTTAGCGCTGAACAAAGCATTAGCGCCTCACTTAGTAGTAACCTTGTAGAAGATAGTCACTATGGAGGCGAAACTGGAAAGGGCCCGAG
>CAYMPR010000063.1:1630-5060 GCA_964392385.1 uncultured Christensenellaceae bacterium
GAGATATTTACAGTGGCAAATAGATGATCAAGATAGTATGGATGAATTTTTGCTAGTAAATCCTCAAGGAATGACATATTTTGAATGGTTAGCAACTCAGCCAGAGTACTTTGCATATAGCGCATGTGCTTATAGTGAACCTGTGTATATGTACTCATATTTCTATGTCAGCATGAATTACCTAACAGAAACAGTACCGGGAGCATAGTATGAAGAGCTTATTTACTAAGTCTAATTTAATACAATTAATCGCAGTGGTAATCTCTATTATCTTTGCCGCGGGAGTTGTCACATACTCATGGTATCTGCAGGAAACTGATACTGAAGACTTATTGCAACTTCAAGCAGATGGCGCACAAGTAATAATGTTCGAAGCAGAGGTTTCGGAAGCGGCGCTGGAGGGTACATTATATCCAGCAAAAGCCAAGAAAGCTGCCTACTTAGACGGAACTATTCCTGATGTGCCTCAAGTCATTATGCAAGGCGGAATTCTTCCAGACTATATAGACACTCCAGCAGGAATTGTTACGTTTGACACGAATCTTACCTATTATGCCCTAGGATTAAGCGGAAAAATTAGGATGGAAATATTATCTACAGTAGGTATTAAAAATGACCCTGACCCGACACCACGTAATCTACAAAGCACTGGTGAAGTAAACGCATCTTATCAATTTGAATTACAAGATTTTTACTTAACCGTTGAAGAAGATGGCGTTTGGAACATTATGAGTGCATCATTTCCGTCTACTTCTACTGTATTTACTAGGGGAACGAAAAAATTCTTCGAAAGAAGTGCAGACTATGTCCCTTTAACTGGTGATACCATTGTTTACAATAACAAGGATGTAAGTGGCGAATACAGTGTTGTAGCGGCAAACGATTTTGTAACTACAACCGGAGATGATGTAAGAATCTATGACTATCAGGTTTCATATATACGTGGAGGGAAAAAATATATAGAATCTTATGCTAATTATCAGGCGAGTGCAAGCGATCAAATAATATACATTAATAAAATTGATAGTTCATGTACTGATAATAAAATTGAAAATGTATTACTTACAAGCGATTTAGTTTTTTATACTAGGGCAGGCAAAAATTATATTGAAAAATTGTCTGTATATAATTCAGGGTTGGGTGCAACGGATGATACTGCTTTAAAAACGAGCGATATTATTAATTACATCAGTGTATCGAACGCAATTAGTCCAGTTAAGCCAGTATATCTTGGATCTATGGCTAGTCCTTCTTATGTTGAATACTATGTTACAGGTTCTTTTTCAACTCGATATGTTGCGAGCTCCTCTTATTGGACTTCTACTCTAGAAGGGAATGGATATACGAAAGCTGCTTGGCTTGCGACAGAGACAGATGGATATTCTGGTAATGGTATTACTTTTGATAGTAACTCTGTAGTTTATCAAAGAAAGTATTCAGGAACTACATATACATGTGTTGACCATAAGGATTCTTATGCACCTCAAACAGGAGATGTAATACTATCTTATAGCAAGATAAATGCTGCAAAAGTTACAACAAGCGGATCTGACAATACCGCAAATTTAGTTGATATTAGAAATAGTGCAGCCGTGGACGTTACGGATAGAGATACAATTTATATTGATGGTGACGAAAAAGTTAGGTGGAGTCTATATTCTGATTTTGATTTTTCTACTGTATTGCCTGAGAACTTATTGTTTGCAAACGTTGTTGACACCGCTACTGGCCGAGTAATTGTAGAAAATTACATTTATGATGACCCAGAGCAACCAGACGTGACTTATGTAGCTAATGATTGCTTAGTATTAAATGATGTATCATTCAATGACGCTTACACGTTAGTTAAGAGAATTGATGATTTGAATTACTATAATGTTGAGAACGCTGAAGACTTCCAAGCAGTTCCCACAACCTTCTACCATTTAGCTAAAGATGCTGCTTATCTACCACAAACACTTGATGAAATTTACTATAATATTTATGCTGCAGCTGAAATTTTGCATGATCCTATTTCAGGTAGATATACCGTAAATGATCTTGACTTATATGATGAGGATTTAGTTTATAGTAGAAGCAGTGTGAGATATGTTGTCAAAACTGCTGACTATATATCTGACCCCGATGATATTTTAATTTATCAAAATGCTTCTGCAGTTGGGCAAGAGATACTTATTTATGATAACACCGGCTATAAAGCTAATAAAGTAGGACTTGAAGCTGATGATACTGTTTACCTTAGAAATAATAGAATATATGTGTGTAATACAATATATTATGTATCCCAATTAGGTGATATCTTGCTTTATAGTAATGGAACAACTACAACGGAAGGACAAGATTATATAGAAACTGCAGATGAAGGTGAAATGGTAGATTATTATGTAGACAATGTTTCCCTACTTGTTAACGATGAAGTATATTTTAGGGATAATAAGTTTAGGTTTATTTACAAGCTTGATGAGGCTTATGTGCCAGATGAACTTGATAATATGATATTTGATAGTGGATATATGATAGTTGACGCTCAAACAAGATTTTTAATTTCTGGGTCGATTTATCTTACCACTCTAGATCAAGAAACATCAAGAGACTTAATTGGAGCGACAATTTCATTAATGTTATCAATGGAAAGCCCAGATATAGTATAATAAGGAACAGAGGAAAAGATGAAAATATGGACTAAAATAATCTTAATAATTTTCTGCGTGGCTGTATCGGTTTCGCTTGTGGTAGTAAATACTTACGCAAAATGGAAAAACGAAAAAACTGCCGCGCAAACCGTAGAAATCCCTGGCGACGAGTGGAACCCATCAGAATCCTATATCGTGTTTGCCGGATTAGACGCGTCAAATGAAGTAGTTACTTCAAGCCTTGACTACGCGGATATATTGAGTTTTGCAGTTGTTGGTTATACGGGAACAGTAGCTGAATTAATAATTCCAAATGAAATTACAGTATCATATAATGAAGTGCAAATTACTGGTGCCGTAACCCAAATTTTAGCTGGTGGAAGTACGGGTTTTTACTTTCAAGATGGTGAAGAGTATACTGGTGATTATGGTGAAGTAGATTTAAAAAACAATCAGATTATTACATCATTATATTTACCAACATCAATTACAATTATTGGCAATTCAGTATTTATGGGTTGTGTAAATCTTGTATCAATTGAGCTTGAAGCATCTGCAGAACAAATCAATATGGGTGATTATGCATTTTCAGATTGTACAGCACTTTCATCAGTAGCTTTAAATGGCAGAACAATATTTGGAATAGTTGCATATGTTTTTTATAACACACCATATAGTGCATAAATTCCTTTAATAAGTTAATTGTTTGTTAGCATGAAAAATCCCCCGATTAAAAGGGGGATTTTGGTACACCATCGGGGACTCGAACCCCGGACCCATTGATTAAGAGTCAATTG
>CAYMPR010000064.1:0-1956 GCA_964392385.1 uncultured Christensenellaceae bacterium
TTATACTATTACATTTGATATAATTACCCTTATGGAAATTGTTTTTGATAAAAAGAAAAAAATCGGAGTTGGGGTATCGGGCGGTGCTGATAGCATGGTGCTTCTTGATTTGCTAGTTAACTCTGGTGCAAAAGTGTCAGCTATTAATATTGAACACGGAATTCGCGGGGATGAGTCAGTTTCTGACAGTAATTTTGTTAAAAACTTTTGTGAAGATAGAGGTATTCCCTTCCTATCATTTGCCGTTGATTCAATAAAACTAGCAGGAGATGAAGGAATATCGCTTGAACTTGCAGCAAGAAAATTAAGATACGAAATTTTCGATAAATTGCTTTTAGATGGAACAGTCGATTGTGTAGCTCTTGCTCATCACCAAGATGATCAAGCAGAAACAGTTTTAATGCGTATTTTTAGAGGTACAGGAATTAGGGGGCTAAGAGGGATATTAGATAGACCAGGGTATATTCATCCTCTACTTCCATATTCCAAAGAAGAGATACTAGATTATGCAGGAGAGCATAAAATTTCCTTCGTTGAAGATTCGACAAATTATGACAGTTACTTTACGAGAAATTATATAAGAAAAGAAATACTACCAAGTATCATATCAAGATATCCTGGTGTTAAAGACTCCATTGAGAGACTTAGCGAAATGTCTATTGAACTCGAGGAGTATTTAATGAGCGAAATAACAAAATGCACATTTGATGAGAAAAATAAAGTTGCTTCGCTCCCAATTTCCGTATTGTCGAGGCATCCCGCTATTGCCAAAAAATCAATTATTGAATGCTTAAGAACGATGGGAGTAGACAAGGATATTGAAAAAAATCATTTAGAAAGCATCATGGGGCTTAAAGATGGAGAAAATAATTCCATAATTAATCTGCCTTTTGGGGTTGATGCAAGAAAAGAATACGACAAACTAACGTTTACACCCCGTGAAGAAAAACTAGAATATAGAGCTCACTTTAATCCAAAATTTAGCTACTCTTTTGCAGGATATACTTATTCATTTGTAGTAACAGATAAGGTTGTAAATGGCCTAAGCTTTGATATTGCAGCTATTCCTAAAGATTCAGTAATTAGAACTAGAAGTGATGGTGATAAATTTAGACGATATGGTGGTAAATTAAAATCCCTATCCGATTATTTTACTGATATTCGCCTTCCTGCAAGAATAAGAGACAAGGTTCTAGTTGTTGCAAAGGGTAGTAGAGTATATTTAGTTCTAGGGATAGAGATAAGCGAAGAAGTAAAAATTACACAGTTTACAAACAAGATTATGCTTGTAGACATTCAAGAATGGCATTGATTTTAAATAATCAATAATCTTTTTTAACAAGAGAAAAGTAGTATAATAAAAATTGATATAGACTGTTGCTTAATAAAGGAGAATAAATTGCATAAGGATGTAAGCTATATACTTTTATCGGGCGAACAAATCGCAAAAAGAACTTCAGAAATAGCATCTCAAATAACCAAGGACTATTATGGCCAAGAGGTTTTAATGGTGGGAATACTTCGTGGCGCCGTTCTATTTTTCTCCGAGTTAGTAAAGAAAGTTGATTTAGATTTAAGAATGGATTTCATGTCAGTTTCAAGCTATGGTGCTTCAATGACCTCAACTGGAGAAATCAAGATAAATAAAGACTTATCCCAGCCAATTGAAGGCCTTAATGTGATTATAGTAGAAGACATTATTGATACTGGTCACACATTAAAGAATTTACTTAAATTACTAAATACTAGAAACCCAAAGTCAATAAAAATATGCTCCCTTTTAGATAAGCCCTCAAGGAGAGAAGTGGATTTAAAGGGAGATTATGTTGGATTTGAAGTACCCAATGAGTTTGTAGTAGGGTATGGGTTAGATTATCAAGAGAAATATAGAAATTTGCCAGATGTTTGTGTGCTAAAAAAATCTATTTATGCCTCTTGCCCTGATGAGGATTATGA
>CAYMPR010000064.1:2056-3534 GCA_964392385.1 uncultured Christensenellaceae bacterium
ATGAGGATTATGATTAGTTATTAAATGCCAATTTAGAATTTCTCTTGCCCAGATTAAAATTATGCTTAAGTAATAAAATAGTACGGGAAACCGAGGCTTTTAAAATGGCGAAACAATAAAAACTAATAAGGATACTAGATGAATTTACCCGATAGTTTAACTAGACTTGCAAGTATTTTCCCTGTCCCCCTATATGTTGTTGGAGGAGCAGTAAGAGATTTTTTATTAGGTTATGAGCTTGGGGATTTTGATATTGCTTCTGCAATGTCTCCTGCAGCTGTTATTGACTTTATTTCCAGACTTGCTCCAGATTTTAAAATTGATCCTACCTCAAAAAAGCTAGGTACTTTAAAAATTTCCAATGGCGCGGATGATTTTGAATATACTTGTTTTAGAAAGGATAGCTACGGTCAAGACGGCAAACACCTGCCAGAAGAGGTTGAATTTGTTGATAGTGTAGAAACCGATAGTTTTCGTCGTGACTTTACTATTAACTCAATTTACTATGACATTAAGTCGGGTGACTTTATTGACTATACTGGTGGAGTAGAAGATCTAAAAAACAAGATTATTCGTGCAGTTAGAAACCCCGATTTAGTACTAAATGAAGATGCTTTAAGAATACTTAGAATGGTAAGATTTGCTTGTACCTTTGGTTTTTCCATTGAAGAAAGTACATATCAAAGTGCAATAAATAATGTCTCAAATTTAGCACAAATTGCCCCGGAAAGAATTAAAGATGAATTTAATAAAATAATTGTTGCAGATACCCTTCACGGCATAAAAAATGCTCATGTTCAAGGGGTAAAAATGCTTACCGAAATCAATGCCATGCAATATATTATTCCCGAGCTTTTAAGCGGAATTGGGGTAGAACAAAAGGCAGAGTTTCATAAATATGATGTATATAACCATATACTTTCTGTTTTTGAAGTGGCCCCCGAAAAAATTCGTCTAGCTGCACTATTTCACGATATAGCTAAACCCATCCAAAAAGAAAGTACTGGGCATATGGCAGGTCACGATTATACTGGTTCAAAAATAGCTGAGGAAAGATTAAAAGCTTTAAAATACTCAAATAAAGATATTGCTTTTGTTAAAAGGCTTGTTTTAAACCATATGTATGACTTAAATTGCGAAACCAAAGAAAATAAATTAAGGATGTTTATTAGACGCAACGAAGATATACTAGAGGATCTAATAGCACTTAAAATTGCCGATAGGATTGGTGGTGGAGTGCGTAAAGAGGAAAGCGAAAGTGCTTCTAGAATGAGAAGTCTTTTAGAAGAGATGAGAAAAGCTAAAGTGCCATTTTCCGTTAAGGATTTACCTGTTTCCGGGCAAGATCTTATCAATTTAAATGTTCCGCCAAAGTTTAGATCGCTAGCCTTTGAGGCGTTACTAGACAGAGGTTCTTACGATTATTCTGTTCATGAGCGCGATGCTGCATTAAAATTTTTAGCCAATTATTTAAAAAC
>CAYMPR010000064.1:3634-4916 GCA_964392385.1 uncultured Christensenellaceae bacterium
AACTCGAGCAATCCTAATAGGTATTGACAAACCAGCAATTCTTGGCTAAAATGTAATCACGATACACTTTGGCCAAGGAATGGATATGAAATACATAAAAAGAGCAATTGAAGATGCATTTATGCAAATGCAAAAAGAATACCCTGTTACCTTGCTGACAGGGCCCAGGCAAGTTGGTAAAACCACAATGCTTAAAAAGCTTATGGAAGGTACCAATAGGAGATATGTTTCCCTTGATGAATTTGACGCAAGAAGTTTAGCGAAAGATCCAGCAGCTTTTTTCCAAGTATATAAACCACCGATTTTGATAGATGAGGTGCAATATTCTCCCGAACTTTTTAGTTATATTAAAATTTTAGTTGATAATAATCATAGAAAAGGTGATTTTTGGCTAACGGGTTCACAAGCATATAAATTGATGCAAGGAATTACCGAATCTTTGGCTGGAAGAATTGCGATTATGCAAATGCACAGCTTATCTCAGGCAGAAATTCTGGGATATAATAATCAGCCTTTTGAGGTTGATATTGATTTTTTAGAGGGAAGAGACATTAAACCTAAAGAGATGCCCGATATTTACAAAAACATATTTACCGGTGGAATGCCAGAAATAGTATCAAATTCCGTTATTAATATCCAAGGATATTACAAAAACTATCTTTCATCATATATCGATCGCGATGTGAAGTACATCTCAAGCGAAATAGACGGACTAAAGTATTATGATTTTATTAAATCAATTGCTGCAAGGACAGCGCAGCAGATTAATCTTGCGGATATAGCTAGAGACGTGGGCATTAATGAGGTTACAGCAAAACGGTGGCTGAGTATATTAGAAACTATTGGAATCATCTTCTTTTTGCATCCCTATTCAAACAACATACTAAAAAGAGCATTAAAGAAACCTAAACTATATTTTTATGATACCGGTTTGCCAGTTCAAATAATAGGTTGGAGCACTCCTGAAATTACGATGAATTCTGCAATGAATGGTGCCTACTTTGAAAACTATGTTATTAGCGAGATATATAAGAGCTATTTTAATGCAGGTAAAGAACCCAGATTATATTATTATCGCGACAAAGAAGGTCAAGAGATTGATTTAATTTTAGAAAAAGATGGTATTTTACACCCTATAGAAATAAAAAAAGCAGCTACTGCAACTAAGGATATGATTAAGAATTTTTCAGCACTTCAAGCAGTCTATCCATATACCAAGGGTAAAGGAGCAGTAATTTGCAATGCACAAAAACTTAGCGCAATTAACCAAGATGTGCTTATT
>CAYMPR010000065.1:0-1748 GCA_964392385.1 uncultured Christensenellaceae bacterium
ATACGAAGTCTATGAAGTAGGAATCTCAACACTTTAGTGATGAGAAGTTCAAGCCTTCTTATACCTAACCACAGGTTTTCTTGCAGCCATAACTTCATCTGGCCTTGATATAACCGTTGAATGAGGGGAGGCTTTCAAATAATCGGGCGTTGAATATGCCTTTTCATACAATGAACGCATGGTACTTGCCGCAAAATCAAGTGTTTCCTTGTTTTCAGTTTCAGTTGGCTCAAACATAAGGGCCTCATGAACAATCATTGGGAAGTACATTGTTGGCGGATGCATTTTGTAATCAATTAAGCTTTTTGCAAAATCCATAGCACTTACGCCTGTTTCTTCTTTAATCTTTTCTAGACTCAGCACAAATTCATGCATACAATGACGTTTTTTCTCGGTTTCAAAAATATCTTGAAGTTTCGCTTTCAAATAGTTAGCATTTAATACTGCCATCTTTGCAGAAAATGGAATACCATCTTTCCCGAGAGTTAAGATATAGGTTAATGCTCTGATATATACTAAGAAATTACCGTAAAATGATCCAACTTTTCCTATGCTTTCCATTTCACTAACTAAGAAAAATTCCGAACCATATTTAGCTACCATTGGGTTTGGTAAAAACCTTGATAGCTCTGCTTTGCAGCCAACTGGGCCAGACCCTGGACCTCCACCACCATGAGGTGTGGAGAAAGTTTTATGAAGATTTAAATGAACTACATCAAAGCCCATATCACCAGGCCTAACAATACCCATAATCGCATTTAAATTTGCTCCATCATAATATAATAATCCGCCAGCATTATGAACTATCTTCGAGATTTCTTTTATGTTTTTCTCAAAAAGACCAAGTGTAGTAGGATTCGTTAGCATAAGCGCGGCTGTGTCTTCACCAACTAATGACCTTAATTCGTCTAAATCAACGCCCTTTTCTTTGTTACTCTTGACGTTAATAACCTCGAATCCCGCCATAGTTGCACTTGCAGGATTGGTTCCATGTGCACTATCTGGCACAATTATCTTGTTGCGCTTTACATCTCCCCTAGACTTATGATAACTAGCAATAAGCTTTAGTCCAGTGTATTCTCCGTGTGCTCCTGCGGATGGCTGGAGCGTAACAGCATCCATACCAGTAATTTCAGCAAGAAGTTCGCTTAACATATATGAAGCTTCTAATGCTCCTTGAACATCTTCTTCGCCTTGAAGAGGATGAATATCAGTGAATCCTTTTAACGAAGCCATTTCCTCGTTAAGTTTCGGGTTATATTTCATGGTGCAAGATCCTAGAGGATAAAGTCCATCATCTACGCCAAAAGCCCTTTTCGACAACTCTGTAAAATGTCTTATTGTATCAATCTCAGCTACATCTGGAAGATCTAATTCTTCTCTAAGTATGCCGCTAGAGAAATTATATGCTGGGGTTTCGGGGATTCTAATGTCCACTCCCTTTTTGCCTTCTTTACTTTTTTCGAAAATTAGCAACATAATACACCTCTCAACAAATCTACAACTGCATCCAAGCTTTCTTTAGTTACTGTTTCCGTTACGCACCAAAGTATTCTATCTGAATCTAGCTTCAATCCTCCAAGAATCTTATTTTTTGCAAGCTCCCTTAAGATATCATCTGATTTATCGCTAATAACACTCACAAACTCATGGAAAAATTCGCCTTTGTTTTCTATAGCTACACCTGGCATTTTTGATAATTCATTTGCAAAGTAGTGCGATAAAGATACGCAAGCATTTGCAACATC
>CAYMPR010000065.1:1848-4689 GCA_964392385.1 uncultured Christensenellaceae bacterium
CCCATAATAACTTTTGCACCACAAAAATGTGCTATTTCTGCAATCTTACTTGCATTAACTATGTCGCCAAAATAACCAGGTTGCTCAAAATATACGCATGCCGTATCAGGTGTAATTTTACTTGAAATATTGCCACTCTCTATATCTTTTGCTTCAAAATCAAGTTCTGAAACTACCATTCCTTGGGCGGTAGCATATGTAACAATTGTTTTTAGTGTGTCTGGTCTTATCTTACCTAAAATAAGTGCTCTATTTCTATCTTTTTCTTTACACATTAAAACTGCTTCTGCAGCAGCAGATGCGCCATTATATACGCTAGCATTACTAACATCCATCCCAGTTAATATACAAATCATTGATTGATATTCAAAAATTGCTTGTAAAATGCCTTGGGAAATTTCTGCTTGATAAGGAGTATATGCTGTTAAAAACTCAGACCTTGAAGCAATACTCTTTACAAGAGATGGAATATAGTGAGAATAACTACCTGCTCCACGTAAAATCACATCAAATACTGTATTTTTAGCAGCAAGGGCTTTCATAATATCTGCAACTTCTTGTTGAGATTTGCCCTTCTTAATTTTTAATTCTTTGCAAAGTAAACTTTGTGGAATGTCGGAAAATAACTCATCAATTGTCTTTACACCGATAGTATCAAGCATCTCCTTGATTTCACTTTCGGTATGCGGTACATAGTTACCCATGCCTGCCTCCTTATCCTAAAAATTATTATTGGATTATATAAAAACTATGCTTGTTTTTTTAAATATTCAGCTTCGCTAAGTAGCCCTGTAGGAATACTATCAATTTGCATTTTGCATATCCAATTTGCTCTTGCATCCTCGTTGATTTTTTCGGGTGCATCACTTAGCTCTTCGTTGATTTCAGTTACTGTTCCACTTACTGGAGCATATATTTCACTGACAGCTTTTACGCTTTCAACTTCACATAGGACCTTTCCAGCAGCAACTTTTTTGCCAACTTCAGGTAATTCAATAAAAACTATGTCTCCAAGCTCATGTTGTGCATGATCGGAAATCCCTATTGTTGCAACTTTTCCATCAATTTCTGCCCATTCGTGCGACTCGGCATAATACAAACTCATTTTACTTCCTCCAATTTATCAAATATATCTCTATCTTATTGCCAATTTTATGCTACTCTTTTTCACTTCCGCTTAAATTACTGCTTTTTCTCTTATATCTTTGGTGACCTATAAAAAGGTAAAGAGCATAATTCAATTTTTAATCTTTTTCCTCTTACTTCAACAGATAAGTCGTTAGAAGAAACAAATTCATCAAGTATTCTTATCATCATTATTGCTTTTTCGAGTGTTGGGGAATATGTTCCAGAGCTAACTTTACCAACTTCCTTCGCGCCTGCAAATATTAATGATCCCTCTCTTGCTATACCTTTATCAACTAGGGTAGCTCCTCTTCTTGAGTATTTCACTTCGTGAGCAAGTATTGCTTTCTTCCCAATAAATTCCTCTTTATCCATCTTAATTGCAAAACCAAGCCCAGTTTCGCCAGCAGGAATTTCTTGCGAAAGCTCATGCCCATATAATGGTAAACCTGCCTCAAGTCTTAATGTATCGCGAGCGCCTAGTCCACATGGAATAGCTCCAAACTCCATACCTGCTTGTAAAATCGCCTCATACACCTTCGTAGTGTCTTTGGAATGAGGATACACTTCATATCCTTTTTCGCCAGTATATCCCGTTCTAGATATAATGCAGTTTGCACCTGCTATAGTTACATTTTCGATAAAAGAATAATACTTTTCCGGGACTTTATCCGTTAGTTTTCTGACTATTTCTTCGGAATATGGGCCTTGTATCGCTATTAATCCAGTATCATCAGATACGTTTTCAAATTTTACATTGCATCCCGTTAGATTAGCCCTAAACCAAGCCGCATCTTTTTCCATATTAGAGGCATTAACAACTACCATGAACTTATCATCAGCCATCTTGTAAACTAACACATCATCAACAATTCCACCATTTTCATAACAGGATAGAGAATATCTAATTTTCCCTATTGCCATTCCCGTAAAATTGTTGGTTAAGATATAATTCAACGCTTTTTCGGCATCAGGACCTGATAAAATGAACTCGCCCATATGAGAGCAATCAAAAAAACCGGCTTTAGTGCGAACTGCATTGTGTTCAGCAATAATTCCGGTCTCATATTGGACGGGTAATTCATATCCCGCAAAATCTACAATTCTTCCTCCTAGCGCAACATGTAAGTCGTAAAGAGGTGTACGTTTAGCCATCTATTTTTCCTCCAAAGAAATAAGTAATTTTTTATGTTATTTGTACTAGATACATATTACTCTTAGAGTATTATTTTTTCAAGTTAAAAAGTCTTTGCTTCCCAACAAAATATATTTGCAATCAAATTAATTAAATTAGTGGTGTCTTTTCTAGAAACCTATTTATTGTGTGGCGCTGTCGAGTGGTGGAACCTCAGCTACTTTAATAGTTTTAGTATTAACTTCCCTCATGAGCTTTTCAAAATCCCTATCATGAATATATTTGACTAATCCATCTGCAAGAGTTTTTAGAGTTGAAGCGAACTTCTCGTTTTCCTCGGGGGAAATTTTTGACAGTACGAAGTCTCTCAGTTGGCCTTCACCTCGACCAATCCCAAGCCTAATTCTTTTGAAATCTGAAGTGCCTATATTTTCTATTATATTTTTCATTCCATTATGTGTTCCAGCGCTCCCATTTGCCCTTGCACGAATGGTAAATCTATCGATATCAATATCATCAAAAATAACAATAATTTCTGGAGCTGTAACTTCATATTTTTTCATCAAAGATTTAACTGCCTC
>CAYMPR010000066.1:0-4537 GCA_964392385.1 uncultured Christensenellaceae bacterium
CCATGTTATTTTCCTGTATCGGCGCGAAAAAATATCTCCCATAAGTTATGGGCTCACCCCACCGATTCGTTGCACTTACATCTTTTCGGATTATTTTATATTCTTTTGATTTGTTTATCTCACTGATTCTGCTTGCCAAACGCATTATTCCAAGGTCTTCCAACGCCTCTATTTGCGTAATACTGCCAAATTCTTTAATATATTGGACAACCCTTGTGCATTGTGTTGGTCGCTTATCCTTTTCTGTTCTTTGTTCTTTCATTTTCTTCCTCCTAAATCATAAATATGTTCACTAGTGCTATAAACATTTCCAGTTTATATTGTGGGGCTCTTTCGAACGCATAATCTAGTACTTCCCCTGCTCCGAATTTATATTCCTCTGGAATAGTTAGCCATTCTTTCCTTATATTAGGTGGTACACTATTTTTTTCGGCTTTTTTCTCTTCTGCCTCTATTAATTTCTGTGTCACGTCCCTCCACGCATTTTCTATTTCCTTATTATTTGCTGAAAAATTCCTTGTGCGTATGCACATTATTAATTGCAAAGTTGCCTCCAAGTACTCATAATCTGTGTCCTTCATATTTGCCTCGTCCATTCTAGCTCTGCAATATAACATTTCTCTCATAAAATGCTCTAAAGAAGTAAATTCCTTATAATTCTTCAAAAAATCTGACATTAGTTGTCCCCCGAGCTCTGGGACTACCTTTACCGCCATCTCTACTCTTCTTGCATATGATTCTACTGCTGTTTCAATATTCTTTTTCATTTTCTTCCTCCTAAATCATGAATATTTTCACTAGTGCTATAAACAATGCCATTTTATATTGTGGGACTCTTTCGAATGCATAATTTAGTACTTCCCCTGCTCGCCATAAATTACAATACTAGTCTAATTGGCAATATAATGTATTTACACAAATCACCACTTGAAGAACTTATTATTGCAGGACCTGTGACACTTGAGAAAGACATATTAAGTGTATCAGATGATATCCTTGAAAAAGCATCAAGCAAATATTTTGCATTAAAAGCTATTGTAAGTGGTGTACCATCAAGTGTACAAGAAACCACTTCTTTTATGCTCATAGTATCTATCTCTGTGCTTATTTTTGTTTCCGTTGCTTCTACCCCTAATTTAATATAATTATTTTTTCTAGTTCTTGAAATAAGTAGTGCTCTATCTAGCCCCCTCTCAAGTGCCCTCTTATCAATATTTACAATTGCTGAAAAAGTAGAGGGAATTATTTTTTGATAGGAAATAAACTCTCCTGCCAATAACCTTGTACTTATTATTGTATCTTTAAAGGAAAACTTAACCAAATTTTCTTGTACACTTACCGCTACCAAATCATCTGTATCGGCAAAGATTTTAGAAATTTCTGTAAGATTTTTTGCGGGTATTATTATTTGAGTGGTTCCCGCTCCCAATGCTACACCACAAGAACAAATTGCAAGTCTGTATCCATCTAATGCAACCAAAGTAAGTGTTGAACCATCTAAATGCAATAAACAACCTTTTAATATTGGGCGTGTTTCGTCTGTCGCTGCGCAAAAAACCGTTTTTTCACATACTGCTTTTAGGTCCCTTTGTATGACAGAAAAGAATTGTTTCTCCTCTGCATCCCTAAAATCTGGAAATACATTTATATCAAATGTATTTAACCCCATTTCGTTGGTACCATAACATACCTTTAACCCATTAGAAGTTTCCTCAAGAGTTATTTCTTGAATATCCTCTAATTTTTTAATAAACTCTGTAAAAAATTTACCTAAAACAACTACCTCACCATCTTCAATGCTCTCCACAGCCACTTTTCTTGTGATGTATATGTCTGTATCAGTAGCAGACAATGTTAATACATTGTTTGTCGCTGAAAGCTTAATTCCCTCTAATATTGGCATAGTTGCTTTTACAGGTAATGCCCTACTAACTATTCCAAGTGCATTTGATAAATCCTTTGTATTACATTTTACTTTCATTTTGTTCTCCTTGTTATTTTTTTATTTTTATCCCTTACTAAAATATACGAAATATGGGATAAATATATCCGATACTTGTTTTTTCATTATCCGATAATCTCATTAAAATATTCCTTGCAGTCCACCTCACCAAGTTTCTGCAATGCTTCATTAACGTCCTTAAACGCACCATCCCAATTTAATTGCTTACACCTATATGGTCCTAAGGCCTTTCTTGCTAGCAGTGTCGCCTTAATCCCTGCTTCATCTGAATCATATGCTAAAATAAATATACTTGTACTTTTCAATAAAGGACTTAAAGCCACTATATTGCTTGCTCCCAAAGTTGCAACGGCCTGCATTCCCATTTGCCAAAGGCTTAAGGCATCTATTTGACTTTCACATATAGCAATAGGTTTTGAAAAATCTATTTCTTCAAGGTATGCAAGGCTTTTCTCTGCACCAGGCTCTATAAAAAACGCCTTTTCTTTTGTGCTCCTCGCATTATAATACAAATAATGTCCGTCCTCAGCAAATACAGGCATATATACTTCATTTTCCTTTTCAAAAACTCTAAACTTTTTCTGTATCGCTTCTCCTATGCCCCTTGATAGTAAATAAGGAGAGAATTTATATGGCACATCTGTTTTTAATAACTTAGTATCCAATATTACAGGCTTACGAACAGCAGAAGCAGAATTAGCCGCGTTTTTCTTAAGCTGTTCTTTGATTTGCATTGCTCTTGAAATAGGATTTTCTTCAAGTGTATACCCTAAATCTTTACAAAGGTTCTTAAAGTTAGTAGCCTTCCCACACCCAAAGCACTTACAAAAGCCTGCCTTTAAGTTTCCTTTATCTTTAAGCAATATAATAAAACTAGGTGTATTTTCATTATGATATGGACAACATATTTTCGCTGCCCCACCTAATACATCTATTTCAGCACTTGGAAACAATGCTTTTACCTCTTCTTCGGTTATCAATAATCTAAATCCCCTTTATCCTCACCATTTATCAATTCTAAATCGCTATCTTCCTCATCTTCGCCACTCTTTTTTAGCGTATCAGTACTAATAGAAGCCTTAATCGCAGCAAACTTGGATTTTTGGAATTTTAAATATCCCTTATCAATATCCCACTCAAACTCCCATGGTTTATCGGGTATTTTAAAACTTCTTGCTTTTACTACTTTTATTTTCAATTCCTTTGGCTCAGTTTTAGAACGTGCAAGAGTTAAAACTAGTGTGGCATCTTGTCCAAGCCTATCAGAACCTGAAATATTTGCTGCAGAAGCATCCTGTCCCTCAGCCTCTCTATTTAACTGACTTATGGCAACCAATGGAACTCGCAATTCTTGTTGCAATGTTTTTAATTGTAAAGATAGTTGTGCCACATTTTGGAATAATTCTTTATGCGGTACCCCATCAGCCTCCATTAAAGAAAGCTGGTCAAGGATAACTATATCTAACTTATTATCTACCACAAACCTGCGAATATCCGATGGGCGAGCATTCCTATGTAATTGTTTTGTTGTTAAAATAAGAATTTCCCCACGAACACCTTCCCATGCCTTTTGTAGTGCATCAAAATCTGTATATTTTCCTCTTGTTAATTCAAAGTTGCTTACGTGGGAAAGAAGACTATCCAATCTTGCACCCACTTCGTGCTCTGACATTTCCCCAGAATATAATCCAACTCTGTATCCGTGCTGTGCTATGCTTAAAAGAATATAATGCCCTATCCAAGACTTTCCAACTCCAAGTCTAGCAGAAATTATCATAAACTCATCATCACAGGAAATTCCACCACAAGCCTCATCCAAAGGTTGTATTCCTGTATTAATCCTTTTTGTTTTTGGACTTATAAACTTATCCCAACGTTCTTTTCCATTTTTTAGACTTAAAACTTCTCCTGTAGGTGCACAATCTCTTGCCCTTTGAATTGCTTTCTCTATAAGCCCTGTAACTGCTTTAAATGGATTTTCAGAATATTTACTTCCAAACTCGGATAAAACAGGTTGCAACTCTCTAACTAGTTTTGACTGCTCTAATTGTTCCTTAAAGTATGCCCAAGGCGCAGAAGGAACAAGAGCGGGACTATCAGGAAAAAACTTATGTTGAAATAACTCTATTGTTGGGAGTACACCATACTCCACAAAATAATCCTGTACCCATTTTACAAGATTGTTTTGTGTATCAAAAAGAGAAAAGTCTATATTAGGCTTTTCAAAAAGTAACGCTACTAATTCTTCTTTCATATTTCAATTATTCCTTACTACTCACTAAAATATACGAAATTTTAGGAATATTCTTTATTTAACTAAAAAATCACTCGCAATAGTATATGAATCTATTATTTCTATTGGGGCATCTTCTGTAATGCGTACAATTTTAACCTCAGTCGCCCTTCGCTTATCATATCCCCCAAAATCTACCTTTTTATCCCTTATCTTCTTATCTACTTTCCTAAGCATTTCTTCCCCATCGAACCCTGTCATTAATTCACATAATGAAGAAAGAAAAAATGTTCTACACTCTTGTATAATTTTAGTTTGTGTTCTTTCAGCATGAGTTAAAT
>CAYMPR010000067.1:0-4501 GCA_964392385.1 uncultured Christensenellaceae bacterium
TATTGGTCAAATCTTTGGAGGCAGAGATCATACGACTATTATTCACTCTCGTGATTTTATACTAGAAAAGATAAAAACTGATACTTTAACTGTTATGCAAATTAAGGATATTAAGGGAATATTAAATATAGGAAAAAAGGCGTTATAAACTAACTTTGTGAATTGATGTTAACTAATTTGTCTTTTTATCAACAAATTATACACATAAAAATAGGTGGTTTTCTGTAAAAAACTTAAGATAATGATAAAAAATACTAGAAAATTAGACTTTACCACATTTCAACAGAGCTTATTATTATTGTTATTATTTTAAATACATATATTGTGAGGAGAAAAAAATGAAATTTATTTGCAATCCAGTAGAATTATCTGATGCTTTAACTATTGTTAGTAAGGCTCTTTCTACAAAAGCAACTATACCAATACTTGAAGGAATAAAAATGTCGGTTTATGCAGATACTGTTAAGTTATCTGCAACAGACGTTGATCTTTTTATAGAAAAGAAAATAAAGGCAAGAGTACTCCTAGAAGGCGATACTGTTGTTCCAGGAAGATTCTTTACTGATTTTATAAAGAAACTAACAGACTTAAACGAAATTGAAATTGAAAATTTCGATAAGAAACTAAAGGTAATATATAATCAAAACCAAACAGAAATGATGTGCATGGATGAAGATACCTTTCCAGAGTTTAAAGAAACAGAAGATTTAAATAAATTTTCAATTAAACAAATAGACTTAAAAGACGTATTAGATAGAACTATCTTTTGCGTAGCAGTAGATGAAACAAGACCCATATTAAAGGGATGCTTACTAGAAGTAAAAGAAGACACCCTTACTGCAGTAGCACTTGATGGATATAGGCTTGCTATATGCAAATGCCCTATCGCTTCAACAGGCGCTAATTCAAAGATAATTATCCCCGGCAAAAACCTTAACGAGATAACCAAGATTTTACTCGATAATGATGATATCGTTAAAGTAAGTATTCAAAAAGGTTTAGTTAAGTTTGATTTGGATCATACTATTATCAGTACAAGGCTAATTGAGGGAGACTTTATAGCCTATGAAAACATTATTCCTAAGCAATCTCTATCATATATAGTGGTTAATAAAGAAATGTTTGAAAAAGGCTTAGACAGAGCTTCTCTAATTGCTAGAAAACGCAAAAATAACTATATTAAGCTAGAAATAGAAGAAAATAGCATGACAATTAATAGCGAAGCAGAATCAATGAGCATAAAAGAGTCTATCCCCTGCAAATTAAGCGGAACAAACATCGTTATAGCCTTCAATAGCAAATACCTCTTCGATGCCTTCAGTAAGATTAAAGAAGATTACATTAATATGAGCTTTGCAAGCTCCAACGCCCCTTCCATCATCTCACCCACAGAAGGCGAGAAGTATAAGTACATCATCCTTCCAGTAAGACTAGCCATGTAAAGCCCTTCCCTATATATAGAAAGCTAATACATACTAGTTATAATACACTTTAAACCAAAGCAGTCCGAAAAGGCTGCTTTTTTAATTCTTCCCACCAATTAAAACCCCAAACCAACCTGTCAAAATTCCTGCCAAATTAAAAGAGAATAGCAATTCGCTTTAACTCCAAAAATAGAATAAACCATGTAGAAAACTTAGTGCGATTGTGGATAACTACCCTAAAACACGCTAAAATACCCTAACTTGTCCACAATGTAGCTATCTTGTCCACAAAGATACCTAGCCGTATCCGAGGCTATCCCTTTATGTAAAAAGAGGCAAAAAGAGGCAAAAATAGCAGTTAAAACACCCTATCCTATCAATATTTGAAGATCTACGCCATATTCGAATAAATAAGCATATATTTACTAGAGAAATATCATTCACCGAGACAGAGTTATAAATAAATACGCAAAATATCTTAGAATCACACTCATTATACCTTTATGATAGCTGGGAGGTTTAAAAAATAGCTTTACTCAGTTCATCTACATCTAAATTTTCGTAATTTTAGAAAAGTTTTATCAACAGCAAGGTAAATCGGAAATGATCACATTTATATACAATATTTCTAACAAACTCACACCTAGTTCCACGTGAAACAACAATAATTATCCAGCAAAAATCGCTAAACGAATAATATTACAGATAAGTATAATTCAACATACAAATATCTATTAATTTGATATCATCTTAAATATTTAACAAATACAATTTACATAATTTAGTAATATGTGTGCGTTAAGCAAACAAAATTATTAGAATTAATGCAATATATAACATAATACTATAGTAATAAAATTAATATGATGCAACAAACAATCAATACAAGTAATTAAGAGTGAATTAACAATTAATATGTAGATGAAATAGTAAATATTTCTAAGAATTCGTGCTGCTTGTTTCACGTGAAACAGGATGCATTTAAGTCCATATATTTTGGAAAGTAAAGAAAATATTATTCGCGACTAATTCGTTCGAAATTTAGCAACAGAGCATACTGTAAAATATGATCGTAAAGTTTCACGTGAAACATTAAGTAAATTATATTAAGAATTGATTGTATAGCATAAATGCGCGCAAGATTCCGTATGTAATATTTACAGACAAAATGATTGATGGAAATAGAGTGCCAGGTTTATTCCAAGGGATCTTAAGTTTTCATAGAGGAAGCGTTCAGGTTGGCAAACCAAGAAGAAGATGCGTAGCAGTCATTATTGTTTCACGTGAAACTTTGAAAAGAACTCTCAATTCCCTTTCCAAAGGAGCTGGGTTTCTGAAAAGGCAATGGTAATCAACAGGGTCTAGAGAAAGAGAAATCGCGGACTAAAAAATTTGTGTGGAATAAATTCCTTAGGAAAAGCAGGTTGCAGGAAAAAGGGCTAAAATTGTGGATAAAATGGCTAAAAAGACAAAAAAATGACCATTTTTACCCTAAATTACGAAGAATAAAAAAGGTTATGGGAGTTGGGTATAATACAAATGTTCCACGTGGAACATTAAAAGCAACAAAATATCATATAATTAATAAAGTATTCTTTGATGAGGTATTTGGGTTTTAAAAACAATCGTTTCTTAGAAAAAAATAAGCCGCCAACTATATTTATTGGCGGCCTTGAGAGTATCTAAATCGGTAGGTTGGCTATTTAAAGCAAAGATTTTTTATTGCTTCATAATATATTTCTATGAGTTTATTAAAGTCGCTAATATCGATATGTTCATCGGGCTGGTGAATAGTTGGGTTGGATCCAGGAAACTCTGGACCGAAGGCAACGCCATGTTTTAAAAACCTAGCATATGTTGCACCGCCAATTGCAATAGGTTGACTTTTCGTTCCCATTACTTTGTCGTAAGATTTTAGAAGGGTTTGAACGAGCTCGCTGTTTGGGTCTACGTATAATGGAGCATGTTCATCAATTAGTATAAACTCTTTAATCTCAGGGAGAGAGGTTTTAATTTTAGCAAGTAAAATTTCTTTAGTAGTGCTTGCCGGGTAGCGAAGATCTAGATCAAAAAATAGTTTGTTATCAATAGTTGATACCTTCCCGACATTGAGAGTTAAATCTCCTTCCTTGCCTCCGTCGGTTTTTATATTTAATCCAGAGCCATCGCTAAATCTAAAGCAAGAAAATAGCTTTGTAAGTAGAGGGTCGTAGGTAGCTTTATACAAAAATTCTAAAATCTTGAGAATGGCACTTTCGCCTTTTTGCGGAGTGCTGCCATGGGCGCTTTTTCCTTTTGCAGAAATTTTGATAACACTCGTAATCTTACTCTTTTCAGGGATAGACAAACTTGTAAAAGTTGAATCGCTGGAATCTAAAGTAGTGGTGCTTAAGTCGGAGTTTTCGGCTGCTTTTAAAATATTTTTTGAAAAGGGTAAAACAATCTCAGAAAAATCTGGAACCATGTTAACGGCACTGCCTCCAGTAAAGGAAACAATTGAGGAGGGTTTATCTAAAGAAACTCTTAAATGGAAAACACCCTTCTCGGCATATATAACAGGAAAGTCAGCATCAGGAGAAAAACCAACTAGTGGAACTTCCTCTGTTTCTTGGTATCTTTTAAGATCTAACCAGCCACCTTCCTCATCGCAGCCGAAGATAAAACGAATTCTTTTACTTGGTTGTTTTCCTTCTTTAATGAGCTTAAATAATGAATACATACAAGCTATTGCTGGGCCTTTATCGTCTAACGCTCCTCTTCCATAAACCTTGCCACTGGCAATTGTCCCAGAAAACGGAGGAAATGTCCAAGTGCCAGATGCAGGAACCACATCTAGGTGAACAAGTATCCCAAACAGCTCACCTTTGCCAAACTCAGCCCAACCACAATAATTATCAACGTTTTTAACCTTTGCTCCAAAAGAGCTCATCAAGTTTAGAACATAAGCTAAGGCCTCAGCGTTCTCTTTGCCAAAAGGAACACCTGGTTTTGCCTCTCTTTCAATGCTCTCGATTTTAATTAAATCAACTAAAGATTTAAGTGCTGCTTCTTGTGTTGCTTCCATAAATGTCCTCCGT
>CAYMPR010000068.1:0-4459 GCA_964392385.1 uncultured Christensenellaceae bacterium
ATTCCCCCTAAATTGCCCTTCTATTATGTTTTTTGTTGCAGAGCAAACAACCCTAATTAATGAAATGATATAACGACTTTTTAATGATGTCAATATACTAATCACTTTATTGTAATTAAGTATTAAAAATGGCGTTAAAGTCTCGAAAATCGGTAAAATATATGATATTAGCCTTTTAATTGCTTGAGATAATTTTACAAAAAAATGATATAATGGAGGAAATAATTTTGGTGGGTATAATCAATGGAAAATCTAAATGAAGTAGCAAAAACAAAGAGTACTAAGCTTGGTGCAAAGGTTTGGTCATCGATTATTATTTTCGGTCTTTTCGGGCAAATTGCCTGGGTTATTGAAAATATGTATTTCAATGTTTTTATGGATAGAACTGTAACCTCCAACCCTTTTGCTGTAAGTGTTATGGTAGGTGCCTCCGCAGTTATAGCCACTCTAGTTACACTAATCTCCGGTATTTTCAGTGACAGGAAAGGCAATCGCAAAACTATGATTAGTTGGGGATACATTGTTTGGGGATTTACGGTAATGTTATTTTCTGTTATTTCCGTTGAAAATACAATGAAAATATTTAAAATGGAACAAACTATTGCAATTGGATTTACTGTTGCAATTATCGTAATTATGGACTGTATCATGAGCGCACTTGGCTCATTTTCTAACGATGCTGCTTTTAATGCGTGGATAACTGATAAAACAGATGAAACAAATAGAGGAAGAGCCGAAGGAGTTTTAGCCATAATGCCTCTTGTGGCTGTCGGGGTGGTTTTCGGGGCTTTTGATTGGATGACTCAAGATACTTGGAGATACCTTGACAATACTACAGGTAGTTCTTGGCAAGCAGGCGCCTCGCTCGTTTCAAATGGGAACTGGTTGTTGTTCTTTTTACTACTCGGTGGCTTAGTTACAGCTATTGGCATTGCGGGTTTATTTTTAGTTAAGGATAGTCCTAAATTAAAGCCAAATAAGGATAGTAAGTATAAAGACATTCTTTATGGCTTAAAATTATCCGTTATGAAAGATAACAAAAACTTATATATAGCTTATCTAGCTATGGCAGTTGCTGGAATTGCTAATAATACTTATATGCCCTACCTTATTATTTATATCGATAGAACTCTACAAATCTCCAACTATATAATTGCTATTGGCATTATTTTACTTTTAGCTGGAGCTGGGAGCGTTATACTGGGAATTTTATATGATAAATTTGGAAGAAGGAAGTTTTTAATTCCAATATTTATTACATATATATTTGGTACAGCTTTAATGCTTGTTGCAAGCCCGTTAGTATTTAAAACTAGTGCTACTCCATTATGGTTTTTTGCAATCTCTGGGTTTGTTTTAATGGTTGCAAATCTAGGGATAGGCTCAATAATTACAGCATCTGTTAGAGACTGGACCCCAAAAGATAAAGTAGGTTTGTTTCAAGGGGTTAGAATGTTATTTTGGGTACTTCTACCAATGGTAATTGGCCCTATGTTTACTGCCATTATTACTTTAACAAGCGTTCCAGTTGGTATAGACCAGTTCGGAGAAAATATTTACAATTATTCGCCATATATGTTCGCTCTTGCAGGCGGAATTATGCTACTAGATTTACCCTTTATTTTAAAGCTTAATAAATCACTTAAAGCTAATAATATGTGATTTAAAAACTTTGCATTATTTCTAGATTATTGTACTAGTACAAAATATAACGCTATTAATTCAAAACCCGAGCGCTAAGTCTCGGGTTAAGGGTTTATAAAGCGTGCTTTTTTGCTTTCCTTGAGTGACAAGGAATTTTAAATAGTTCACCTATTATTTTCAAGAATGCTTTACATTGCTTTTCGCCATTTAAAAGATCGATAAGGGCAAGCATCATTTTCTCGGAAAGTATTCCGTTAGAAAAATTACACATTGCTTCTATTGGAGTTTGAAGTGACGCTTGTTCTATTAATTCATCATCTTTTATATCGCTTTGCTTTTTTGCAACAACAACTACTAGTTTTGCAATTCGTTTACCCCATTTTGTGTTTTTCGTATCAAACAAATTGTTTTTTGAGGTATATTTATATCCTTTGGGATACTCTCTTTCTGATAAATCTCTTCCAAGAAGTGATATAAACTCTGTGTCTTCTACCTTATCCACGTTTCCGCTATAGTAGGAAGGGATCCTATTTTTATCATCTGTCATCTCTTTTGCATCACCTTCAACAACTATTGTTTTTGATAATCTAATGTCTTTTGAGGATGAGCCAACAAGAATTTCGAATTCACCACTTTCCACTTCCCAAGCCGATGTCTTTACATTATAAAAAGCAAAAGAGCGCTTATCTAATTTTATCTCAACTTCTTTTTCTTCACCTGGATTTAATGATACTTTTTCAAAACCCTTTAGTTCCTTTAATGGTCTATAGACAGTACTTAATACATCTCTTACATAGAGTTGTACAGCTTCTTTGCCAAAAACCTTACCTTTGTTTTTAACTTTAAATTTTACACTAAAGTCCCATAGTTCTTTCCCTGCTTCAACTTTAATGTCACTGTAATTAAATTGAGTATATGATAAGCCATACCCAAATGGGAAAAGAACATCTTTGTTACTCTTATCAAAGTATCTATATCCCACATAAAGTCCTTCTCTGTATTCTACTGTCTTTGTATATCCAGGGAAATAATTACTAGATGCAACATCTCCTAAAGAAATCGGAAAAGTTTCTGCAAGTTTTCCTGAAGGATTTACTAAACCAAACAACACATCATATGTAGCTTCCCCAACTGCTTCTCCGCCTAGATACGCCTCCACTAATCCTTTTACTTCGTTAATCCAAGGCATGGCAACAGGGGATCCATTGTGTAGCACTACTATAGTATTTTTATTTGCTTTTGCAACTGCACTAATCAAGTCGTTATGTGATTTTGGCATATCCATTTTTCTGCGGTCAAAACCCTCGCTTTCATAAACTTCAGGTAGACCCGCAAATACAATTGCTATATCCGCCTCTTTTGCGACTTTAACGGCCTCATCGATTAGATTTTGATCTTCCTCTCCGCCATCTTTATATCCTCTTGCAAATGTTTTTTCAATATCAGTAGCTGTATCAAATGCACCAACAACTTTATATGAATTTATATGAGATGAGCCACCGCCTTGATATCTTGGCTTTTTAGCAAATTCACCAATAAAGGCATATTTTTTATCCTTTGATAAAGGTAAAATATTACCTTCATTTTTTAATAGCACCATAGTATCTGGAGCTAATTCTCTTGCTAGTGCGTGGTCTTTTTCTCTATCGTATTTAGGAGCTTTAACTTTATCTTCTACGCTTTTAAAAACTATTCCAAGAACTCGTTCACATGCTTTATCTAGAATTTTTTCATCTAGCTTTCCTGATTCAACTGCTTCCACTATTTTCCTATCATTTCTTCCGCCAGAGCCAGGCATTTCGAGTTCTAGCCCTGCATCTACACCCTTAACTCTATCGCTAACTGCACCCCAATCACTCATAACAAAGCCTGAAAAACCCCACTCTTTTCTCAAAACATCTGTTAGTAACCATTTGTTTTCAGAGCAATACTCCCCGTTAATCTTATTGTATGCGCACATTAATGTCCAAGGCTTTGCCTTTTTAACGGTATTTTCAAAAGCTGGAAGATATATTTCTCTTAGCGTCCTCTCATCGACCTCAGCAGAAATCGTCATACGAAATGCTTCTTGACTATTTACTGCAAAGTGCTTAACGCTTACACCCACTCCCTTTGATTGCACCCCATTTACATACTCAGCAGATAATTCGCCAGCTAAATATGGGTCTTCAGAAAGATACTCAAAATTTCTACCACATAGTGGGGATCTTTTAATATTTATTGCAGGACCTAAGACTACGCCTAGCTCTTCATCCGAGGCCTCATCTCCTAAAGCCTCTCCTAATCTTTTTGCTACATTTCTGTCAAAAGATGAAGCAATACCCACACCTGTTGGAAAACACGTTGCAACTATCGATTTATTAATTCCAAGTCTATCATTTTTACTCGCTTGCTTCCTGAGTCCATGAGGTCCATCCGAAACCATCATCGAAGGTATTCCCATCCTATCAACTTGTTTTGTATGCCAAAAAGATCTTCCAGAGCATAAGCTTGCCTTTTCTCTTAATGTTAATTGGCTAACTATTTCTTTAATTTTCTCATTTTCCATTTTTATTCTCCAATTATTAATTTCCTAAAACTTCTTTCAGTTCTGCCATATGCTGATAATTTGCTGGATTAGTCCAGTATTCATCATAATAAAAATAAGTTCTAAAATCGATTTCCGATGTCATCCTAGGAATTCCAGGGCCTTCCCAGTTATCTTGCGCTCTAAAATATCTAAAATATCCATTGTCCCATATCTCAATTGTTTGAGTTAAACTAGTATAAAAGGCATTCTCGTTACCTGAGTTTGCCCTAAGCCTTGCTTGTGTTA
>CAYMPR010000069.1:0-4178 GCA_964392385.1 uncultured Christensenellaceae bacterium
GTCCTGAGCCAGGATCAAACTCTTGAGTTTAATCATGACTAATTCTTCATTACTTACTTCCGTATTCTGGTGTAAAAATTGAAGCTTTAATTCTCAAAAAAATTGTGCTTTTTGCACATTGTTTAATTCGCTTCAAAAACCTAATCTGTTCAATTTTCAAGGTACAAATGTGCCGCTAATTTCGGCGGCAACTCGTATATAATATCTCAACCACTTTTGCATGTCAACCATTTTTTCAACGGTTTTTTACAAAAATTGAAGAGCTATTACCAGGCTTGTATGTTGCACTTTTTGCACTCTTGCATTATAATTAGGATTACTTTGTACCCGTAGCTCAGTTGGATAGAGCGTGAGACTCCGACTCTCAAGGCCGAAGGTTCGATTCCTTTCGGGTACACCACCTAATATCGTGGCAACATAGTAGAATATGTAGGTACAATCCTTTTCGAAGATTATTAAATTTTAGTTTTAATTTCTTTTTTCGAAAAGCTGCAGTTAAATTTATGGTCCGCGAAAATGCTCGCCCGATTTGACGCAGGACCTTTATAATATAAGAAATAAAAGGCTTTGTCAACAGAGAAACACACATTTTTACATTATTTTACGTTTGTTATGTTTTCCTTACCAATATATAGTGTAAAAACCAAATTACCCACACAATATACCTATTTCTCTTGATATAATAGTTTTCTGGTCCCAATATATTGTATGCAAAATATCATGCACTATATCTATTCCTTTTCTCATTGATTGAACAAACCTACATATAGATGTATAATCGGTAAAAGCAAATATCATATATAATTAGCAATCTAAAAAACTTATGCCACGGAAAATTTTGTCTTTTGAATATCGATTTTATCTATTGGAATCTCAAACACAGAATTTTGATTTATTATATTGTTTAAAATATTATATATATAAGTATTAGGAAGATAAATGGAAAAAAAGAGAGTAGTTCTTGGTTTAAGCGGTGGAGTAGACAGTTCAGTTTCTGCATTATTACTAAAAGAACAGGGATATGAAGTAATTGCAGTATTCATGCGTAATTGGCATGAAGAAGACGAATGTGGTCATTGCACTACAGAACAAGATTATGAGGATGTAAGAAAAGTCGCTAACTTTTTAGATATTCCATACTATTCTGTCGATCTGTCCAAGCAATATCTTGATGAAGTATTTTCGTTGTTTTTAAGAGAATATGAAAAAGGCAGAACCCCTAACCCTGATGTTTTATGTAATAAGGAAATTAAATTTGGCCATTTCAAAAAAATTGCTTTGGATTTAGGAGCTGATTACATAGCAACAGGTCACTACGCTGGAACTAGTGTAATAAATGGAAGGGTTTTTCTTACAAGAGCAAAAGATGAAAATAAAGACCAAACCTATTTTCTCAACCAGTTATCTGAACAACAAATATCTAATGTAATATTTCCTCTAGCTAATCTTACTAAACCTGAAGTAAGAAAAATTGCTCTTGACAATAAGATTCCTACTGCGACCAAAAAGGACAGTACAGGAGTATGTTTTATTGGGGAAAGGAATTTCAAGAAATTTTTATCAGAATATGTCCCCATGAAACCTGGGAAAATCATGTCGCTAGATGGACAAGTACTTGGCGAACACGAGGGTGTATTCTTTTATACAATTGGCCAAAGGAAAGGTATGGGAATTGGCGGAGCAGGGACTGGAGAGCCTTATTATGTTGTAAAAAAGGATGTTCTTAATAATATTTTATATGTTAATCAAGGCGAGTGTGATGACCTTTTCCATAAAGAGCTTGTAGCATCTGATTTCAATTTCATCACCGAAAAAGCTTTAGACGGAGAAAAAGTATTAGCAAGAATTAGGCATCGGCAACCCCTATGCCCTGCTACGGTTAATCTTTTAAAAGACAATAAAATTAAACTCACTTTTGATAACCCAATTAGAGCAGTAACACCTGGACAATATGCTGTTATTTATAGAGATAATATATGCCTCGGTGGCGGAGTAATTGATTAGTTTTTTTAGATTAAGTTTAGTAGAGCCTATAAATATACGCCCTTGAAATATATCTGTGCTAAAAGATTATTTTCCATTTTTGCCAAGAGTATCAAGATACTCCCCCCTAATAATTGTATAGAATCTTAGAATATGCTATATTGTTTGTAATGATTATTTAATTTCGGTAGCACCGAAAAAGGAGAGAAATATGCCAATAATGTTTTGGATTTGGCTTGGAGTAACAATAGCTGCAGTTGCAATTGAGCTTGCTACACAAGACTTAAGCTCTATTTGGTTTGCTGGCGGTGGATTTGTTGCTATGCTTATGAGCATCTCTGATAAAGTTCCATGGTGGGCATCACTTATAGTATTTTTGTGTATTTCTCTTGCTCTATTACTTAGCCTTAGAAAAGTTACAAAGAAATATTTGAATAAAAATTCCGAAGGAAACACAAATTTGGAATTACTAGTAGGAAAAGAGGTTCATGTTATAGAACCCGGAGATTTCGATACCCTAGCGGCGGTAAAAATCAACGATTTAACTTGGAGCGCAAAAACTGAAGCAGGCGAAACTCTTCTAGTTGGTGATTTAGTGAAGGTAAAAGCCGTTCAGGGCAATAAATTAATAGTTGAAAAGATAATAAAAGAAATTAAAGAATAAGTCATGGGAGGGATATTATGTTTTTATTAGCAAGTAATGCAGGCGCAACTGTGGGCATTGTATTTGGAGTTTTATTTGGCCTTGCGATAATCGCGTTTTTGTCGGGGCTAAAAGTTGTGCGTCAATCAACTTCAATAGTTGTTGAAAGATTAGGGAAATATCACAAGACTCTTGAAACAGGAGTTCATTTACTTATACCTTTCATTGATAGAGGGTCAAAAGCTATATCTTTAAAAGAAATGGTAGCCGATTTCAAACCTCAGTCAGTTATTACGAAAGATAATGTTACTATGCAAATCGATACAGTTGTATATTTCCAGGTAACAGATGCAAAATTGTTTGTTTATGGTATTGAGAATCCTCTTAGTGCTATCGAGAATTTAACCGCTACAACCCTTCGTAATATAGTTGGAGAACTTGAACTCGATGAAACTTTAACTTCAAGAGACACTGTAAACGTAAAAATGCGTCAGATTCTAGATCAAGCAACCGATCCATGGGGAATAAAAGTTAATCGTGTAGAATTAAAGAACATTCTGCCTCCAAAAGATATTCAGGAAGCCATGGAAAAACAAATGAGAGCAGAGCGTGAAAGAAGAGAGCAAATCCTAAGAGCCGAAGGAGAAAAAACAGCTAATATTTTGGTCGCGGAAGGCGAGAAACGTGCGAAAATACTTCGTGCTGAAGCCGACAAAGAGTCGAAAATACTTATAGCAGAAGGCGAAAGAGCCTCCCTAATCTCAGAGGCAGAAGGAAAAGCAAGAGAAGTAGAATTAATTACTGCGGCAAATCCAAGCAAAGAATATATCGCCCTTGCGAGCTATCAGGCACTTGTAAAAGTCGCCAATGGAAATGCAACCAAGATAATAATTCCATCTGAAATGCAAAACATGGCTAGTGTTGCAAACTCACTAGTTGAATCAATAAAGAAATAGAAAATTAAGGGGTATTTTTATGAGAAAGATATTTGTTATTGCCGCAGTAGTAATGTTAGTTTGTGTTACTGGTATTCTTCTAGTAGCTTGCATACCTTCTTCGGAAAAAGCCGCTAAAGCTAAAATGACCGATGCTGGTTATACTGTTACAGATCTCGCAGTCACTGCTGATACTGATGGCAGAAAATTAGCTTGGGCTTTTAAAGCTACTAAAACTGTTCTTTTAGTTACTGAAGAAATATTTGTTGTTAAATATGTAAAAGGCACTGATGCTGATGATGCTTATACTGGCATTTGGGATATGTCAAATGAGTTTGACCCAAACAATGGTTGGCAAGGATATTCCCCATGCCAAAGAAATAGCGTTATTTACGGCGGAACAGATGCAGCACAAGCCGCCTTTGAGGGTTAAGCTGAGAGATTATCTTTTTTATTCGTAACTGAGTTCAGTTAGTTTTTGCTGACTGCTAAAATGTGTTATTTTGCTTCCTACAATAAAACAAAACCGTCTCCCATAATGGAAGACGGTTTGCTTATTATCTTGCTTTTTATCGTGAGCTTTATTTCATTTGAATTGCTTCTTTTGCCATTTTAAC
>CAYMPR010000070.1:0-4140 GCA_964392385.1 uncultured Christensenellaceae bacterium
CAGACAATGGTTAGATTAGAAATTGGTGGAAATATTATCAATGGAGCAACAATACTATTGCCATATGGAATAATTACTGGAATTCCCGGTTTTGTAGCCATGATGTTTACCCCATTTTTAGCTAAAAAACTTGGTGGTATGCAAAAGGTTTTGATAACCGCAGCTGCAGCAAACATTCTAGGAAGAATTATGATGTTTTTTATTGGCTATGAAGGGTGGCGTCTCATTGGTATGGCTTTAATACAAGCCTTCATAAGCATTCCTAGCGGAATGGTTAGTATTGCAACTACGGCTTTATGGAGCGAAAGCGTAGACTATACTGAGTGGAAAACTGGTCAAAGGAATGAAGGAACTGTTTTTTCTATGCAAAACTTCCTTGCTAAAATTACAGGCAGTATCTCAGGACTATTCTCTGGGTTGACCCTTACATTACTAAAGTTTGAGCCTGAAAAATTCGTGGAAAATCCAAATGCACCTTTAGCAGCTGAGTTCACAAAATGGGCTTGGCCAATTCATAGTTTAGCACCCGCTATTGGTTCCTTGATGCAAATAATACCTTTGCTATTGTTGCATTTTACCCCAGCTGAAAGAGAACAAATGCAAAGGGAGCTTGCGCTAAGGCATGAAGAAGAAGCAAAAGTTGAGCTTAAAGCAATAGGAATACTAAAGGAAGAATTGGATTTTATTCCTGATTCAGAAGAAATTATTTCGAAATCTTGCGACGAGATAAATAGTGATTCAGATAGCAAAGAGGATTAATGATTTATAAGTGTTATAGTATCGAAGAGAACATATTTTATTGTATAATATAAAGATACTGCCTAATAGGTTAGTGTCTTTTTTAATAGATATTAATGTTAGTTAGCAAAAATGCATTCCCAATTGTTATATAAGTAGGGAGAAGTTGAGGTTAGGGTGGCTGATTACAGACACTTGGACAATTTAATTAATATTTTCAAAGGTGGAGACACGTCTGTTTTCGATGAGATTTACGAAGAGACTCATAAGGCTGTGTATTATGCTATTTATTATATCGTGAAAGAGAAAGACTATTCTGAAGACATACTCCAAGATACATATGTAAGTGCAATAAAACATATTGACTCATACACTCTTGGCACAAACTTTCAAGGTTGGTTAGTGCAAATAGGAAAAAATCTCGCAAAAAACCACTTCAATAAGGCAAAAAGAGAAGTTCCTTACGACTTTGATAAAAACCCCTCAATAATTGGTCAATACAGCATAAAAGAAAAGGAGTATGGTGCAATAGAAATCGCAAAGAATATGTTGTCTGAGGAAGATTTTTCTATACTAATGCTAATTGCTGTGGAAGGATATAAAAGAAGAGAAATCTCTGAAATGATGAATTTACCAATATCAACTGTTACATGGAAATATAAGCAATCAATAGATACACTAAGGGCAGAAATTGAAAAAATAAATAATGAGAATTAAAAGCAATTAATCTTATAGGAAATAGGTATTAACATGAAAACGAGCAAGCTTAAACAAACATTGATAAAAGAAGCAAGGGCATTAAAGCCTTCTTGTGATGTTTTGTCTAAAATAAAGCTTGATTTGGGTATTGAAACAATAACTACTCGCAAAATATTTAATAAAAAGGTTTCGCTTGTTTTTGCATCGGCTATTGCTTTTGCCATTATAGCAATAGTGGCCATCTCTTTAATAGTTTCAGGTGTTGGGTATGAAGGGGATATAACAGATACTTATTTATCCATCGATATTAATCCCTCAATAGAATTTAATATTAATGGTGATAGTAATGTTACTAGTATAAGACCCATGAATGAAGATGCCGCAGCTATGCTTTATGATGTTGAATTTGTGGGGTTAAATGTTGATCTTGCAATAGATAAAGTCATTGAAGTTGCTATAGAAGCGGGATATTTGGATCCGTTGGTTGCGGATAATGCTATTAAATTTGTTGTAATTAATGGTAATTTTGACAAAGAAAAAGCAATGAACGATAAGGTGAAAAACAAACTTAATGAATCTCTCTCAAATAGAGGGGTATCATGCCAAGTTTTAGAAAAGTTTAGTAACGCCTCACAAGCTGAAGCAAAAGCTCAAAGGGTATCGGTTGGAAAAATGGAACTTATAAAAGCTGTTAGAGAAATCGATAAAAACTATAAAGTCTCTGAGCTAAAAGATATGAGTGTTTCTGAATTGAATGAAATTATTCTTTCATATAATCCAACTTTAATTCAAGAAGCCGAAAATGAAATTGAAAACATTATAGGTGAAGAACAAATTGAGGTAACCGAGAAACTTAATATTCGTGCAGATGTTGAGAATAGATACCTTGAAATACAAGTATCTGCGCAAAACAATCCTACAAGTACATCCGCGGTTTTAGCTTTAATGGCAGATTTTAATATTAAATATCCCAGCTGGGCTTTTACTTCTCAAAATCAAGGGAACCCTTCAATGTTATACTCACAAATAGATATTCATATGGGAGAAGTGCTTACTAGTATTGATGAGGATATCGAAAGAGCTGAAGAATCATACGATTGCGAGAAAAAAGAAGCCAAAAAGAATTTTGCTTCTAGCCATGGTAAAGGGAAGAAGGGTAATTAAAATAGTTTATCAACATTTTTAGAAGCTTTTTAAATAGTTTAAACTCCTCAATAATCCCCATATTTAATTAAAAGACACTATTATATAAAGTAGTGTTTTTTTTACAACATAACTCATTTGCTTATCACATAAATACATAGTGTGATATTATTATCTTATCAAAAATAGAGGTGTTTTTTAGTTGAGGTCAAAATATTCGATAGGGGCAATATGATAGGCATAATCGATTACGGACTAGGTAACTTATTCAGCATTTCGAATGCATTAAAAAGCATAGGTGTTTGTAATAAGATTATTACTTCTAGAGAAGAGTTTTCGGATTGTGATAAATTAATTCTTCCTGGAGTTGGTTCTTTCCCTGAAGGAGTAAGACTTTTAAAGGAGAAAAACCTATTTCAAGCGATTCAGTCTAATAAAAAGCCACTGCTGGGTATTTGTCTAGGGATGCAGCTATTATTTGAAGAAGGACAAGAGTTTAAAAGTTCAGAAGGGCTAGGATTAATTCCTGGGAAAATTGTTGCGATTGAGAATTCAAGTGAAAAAAGGATAAAAATACCTCATATGGGTTGGAATAAACTAGAAGTAATAATAAATAATCCTTTAACAAAAGACATTTCACTTCCTTATGTGTATTTCGTCCACTCTTATAAAGCAATAACTAGTGATGAGTTTATAATAGCTTCATCCGATTACTCCCAAAAGATTGTTGCAATAGTTCATAGAGATAATGTATATGGCACCCAGTTCCATCCCGAAAAAAGTGGTGATACGGGAATTAAAATACTCGAAAATTTTTCAAAAATATAAAGTGAGGTAAAAAATGTTAGCAAAAAGAATTATTCCATGCCTTGATGTTTTTAACGGAAGAGTGGTAAAGGGGATTAAATTTGTTGATTTAAAAGATGCAGGGGACCCTGCAGAGTGTGCAGAAGCATATAGCAAACAGGGTGCAGACGAAATAGTGTTTTTAGATATAACTGCAACTAATGAGAAAAGAAAAACTATTATTGATGTAGTTAAAAAAACCGCTGAAAAAGTGTTTGTACCACTAACTGTTGGTGGTGGCATCTCATCTGTTGAAGATATAAAAAATATTTTGCGAGCAGGAGCAGATAAAGTATCATTAAATTCAGCTGCTGTAAGAAACCCGCAACTAATTAGAGAGGGAGCAGATTTGTTCGGTAACCAATGTATTGTGCTTGCTGCAGATGTAAAAAAGATGCCCTCAGGAAGATACAATATCTATATTCAGGGTGGACGCATAGATACAGGGCTCGATGCAATAGATTGGGTAAAAAAGGCTGAGAGCTTAGGAGCAGGAGAAATACTACTTACTTCAATGGATCGTGATGGCACAAAAGCTGGGTATGATTTAGAGATTACTAAGGCAGTAGCAGAAGCCGTTAATATTCCAGTTATTGCTTCTGGTGGATGTGGAACGTTATCACACTTTGCCGAGGCTTTTGAGATTGCTGGGGCTGATGGCGCGCTAGCTGCTTCATTATTTCACTATGGGGAGCTAACAATTAGCCAAGTCAA
>CAYMPR010000071.1:0-3916 GCA_964392385.1 uncultured Christensenellaceae bacterium
AACAATATTTTAAAGAAGAATAAAAATAAATCTTCTTTTCTTTTTCTTATCTTATTATTTTATTATACTTATTCTTATTATTTTTATATAAGTGCATACCATACATACTATAATTATAGTATGTATATAACCTATAATATATACAATTATAGTATATATGCACCATAACCATATATACTATACTATATATACAATAATAAAAACAATAATATAAACAATAATAATATATATACAATAATATAGTATATATACACAATAATATTGTGTATATATAAACTATAATATATACAATAATATAGTATATATATATAAGCTATAATATAAACTATAATATATACTATAATATAGTATATATATATACTCTATATAACAGGTTATAAAATCACCTTTTTCTTATACATAACAACCAACACACACTCTTTTTATTGCGTCTATTCCTTATGTGGTATATACTCTAAAAGACGCAAACAGGAGCAGGGAAGGGGGGGTGTGGCAGTAGGTATTCTCAACTCAAATCCTCATATTTTAGCAATATCCTACTCAAATACTTACTTTTTTGGGTTTACTGCCTTACTCGTTATTGGGTTTATTTACTTCTTGGCATTGTATATGTTATTACATTGAACTTATGTATTTCTTTTTGTAGTAGTGGGTAGTTAGACATCATTACTGCATCAATAATATCGTCTTTTCCTTTACTTGAGTTTGGTTTTAGTTTTTCGTTCATTCCTTTCATTTGTTCTATAAGTGGGTTATAGTTAGGTATCTCAATTTCTCTTTGGTTAAGTGCGTTTCTCAGAGTCTCATATCCTTGTATCTTATCCGTAGTAAAGTTAAATAAGTGTATCCTTCCTTTCCCGAACAATTCTTCTAGTCTTGGTATAATCCATCTTCCTCCTTTATTATCTGGCACTACCCATTTAATATTATATAACTTTTTAATTCTAACAAGTTCCGAGTCAAGATGGTTTAGGTCATCTCCTATTTGGTAATGTTTTATGTATATAACTTTCTTTTTCGTATTCTCTTTTAAATCCCACTTAGTAATTACTAGTGCTGTTTCGGATTTCTGTGTTCCCCCCCAATCAATCCCAAGTGAGCATGGTGTATCAAGACAGTATGGTTCTTTCCATTCGTTATTAATACATGGCTTAATATGCTGTTCAAAGTCAAAGAACGGGTCTGAGATTGTTAGGAACTTCGCTTCATATTCTTGTTGGAACAACGAGTATCTTTTATTTCTTGCAGCGTTTTCTTTCGTTCTCTCCATTTCGTCAAGCCATTCTTGTTCTACCCTTGCCCAATAAGGATACCATATCTTCTTATATCTGTGGTTTGGTATTTGGTCGTTCGGGTCAAATATTTCCAGCGCAAACATATCATCTGCTCCTTCTGGTGTGGACAGGAATACTGCTTTATATATTGGATTATCTTTCATAATCGCTTCAAGCTGGTCATAATACTTGAACTCATCTCTAATTTTTGTATTATTCTTCCACTTCGACACTTCATCCCCAGCGATATTTCCTTCTCTCCCGATTGCTTTCGAGGTTGGTGGCAGCGTATTAATTCTACATATCCCTGTCGCAGTCTTAAACGATATTTGGTTCGACCTCACTTTTCCAGATTTCTCTCTACGTGTCACTAGTCTATCTGTAAAGTAGTGTTCTCCCAGTGCATTTTTAAACCTTTCATGCACAATTTTGTCTCCATGTTCCATAAGTTCGTGCAGAGGTTCTATGTATAGTGAGTTTGCGATTTCTTGGTCTTGTAAGACTATGTTCCAGGTAGTACCTGTTAGGTTACCTGGCAACTTATTAAAGAACGAAGTCCAAAGTATAAATAATTTAACCGTTGTCGACTTCCCAAGTCTTCTTGACCATGCTAATGCTGTATAATTATTTGCCCACATCAAATCTATTGCGTAGTGTTGGTATGGTCTAAGCCTAATCCCTAGCATATAGTAGCAGAATATCTCAGGATAACGAATACACGCTCTTTCTAGCACTGCTGCCGTAAGCTCTTTTTCGTTCATCCTTTCCAGAACATACTCTTTACTGGATATTCTATCGTTATTAATCCAGTATTGAATAGGAATAGTCGTGTACTCAGGTTCACTCTCTAGTTTCTTGTAATAAAATTCGTGGTTCTTCATCATCAATCACTGTATCTTCCTTTCTATTTTCTTGCTTAGTTTCTTTTTCAGTCACTCTATCTTTTCTTATTTGGTTAATCACTCCGATTAGCGCAATATCTTCTTTACAGTATTCATCTGTGGATTTTAGCTTAGTAATAATCTTATTATATATCTCATCCAGGTCAGAATCAATTTGTTCTGTTGTGATTTTACATTTTTTTAATAATTTTTTATCATTTTCGTTCATTTTAGTCCTCCAAAACCGAAAGGTTTATATACTAGTTCGTACATATATATATTACATACTAACTTATATTTAAATCTTTCGGTTTTAACATGGTCGCTAAAAAGGTATCAAAAAGTAGAGAACTTGCTCTAAAGAGTATTTTAAGTAAGATAACCGAGTTCTCAAGTGCAGGCATAAAACAAAACAGTCATCAGAACCCAGACAAAGGCTACGACTTACTTAGTTGGTTACAGGAAGATGTAACTTTAAGAGCAGCTCTTGAGATTAAATACACTACAATGGTCAAGATTGGCTATCATTTTGCTGGTGGTTTAACTCCTGAGGAAGAAGAAAAACTTAAAAAGATAAGATTTGATAAATGGTTAAGACAGAACTATTGGCAAGTCATGCTTTACAGAAACAGCTTTACCGAGCTTGGTTTAACCAGCACTGGCGAAGTCGAATCCTTAAACTTAATCAAGACTGACGAAGTAGAGATTGTCAACGACCCACATGGCGAGGTTATAAGCTACCTACAAATCCCAAGTAACGTAACCGACTTTACTGGTGGGGATAAGTTCATAGTAACTTTACCTAAAGATAGAGTCTTTCACATCTCTACAAACCAGATTTCCACTTCATTATGGGGCAGTAGTGAGGTATCCACTGTTCTTCCAGTTCTAAGAAAGAAGAAACTCATTGAAGACTTTATTGGTTGGCTATTTGAAACAAACCAATTCAGGAGTGTCATCAAGATACCTGAGGGTGTACAAGACGAGGACATGGAAAAATACATGGACATGCTAATTCAGTCAATGTTGAACCCATCTAATTTTCTAATTCTACAAGGCAACGATGCAGAAGTTTCAATGCTTAGAAAGATTGAAGGCTTTGGCGACTTACTAAATATTCTAGACTATTACAGAAGTCAAATCCTAGCTCTTTTGCAGTTGCCTCCATTACAGGTAGGTATCCTTGAGAGTTCTAATAGAAGTTCAAGTGAATACCAAGTAAGATATGCTTTTTATACACATATTATTGGACAATTAACCGAAATCCAAGACGAGATTAATAATGAATTAATGCCAAGATTAGGTATTAAGAAGAAGTTTATGTTTAATTTAGTTGATGACATTGCAGCACAGAACCTATTAAAAGAGGCACAAATGCTCTCACAACTAGGTGCAAACCCTAAGAAATTGAATGCTTGGTTGGTAAAACAAGGATATGACATACCATTAAATTTATTGGAAGAACCTGAGAAGTTAGAAGTTGAAGGACAAGATACAAATAGTAATAATAAGAACTCAAATGTAAAGTTGGACAAGAATTCTGACTTACATCCATCAAGACAGAAGACCGAAATGGACTTCGCTGGTGGGAGCAGAAAAAAATAAAATTAATAAAGAGGAATAAAACATGGCATTACCAGACGACCCATCAAGTAGGGAATTTAATAAATTCGTAGAGACTTCTAGCGGAGAAGTCGCAGTAAGAACTGTTCTAGAGGGTGCAGACATCCAAATAGGAGCAGTAGAAATTAAGAACGCAAC
>CAYMPR010000072.1:0-2142 GCA_964392385.1 uncultured Christensenellaceae bacterium
CCCCAGGAAATATATTTATTTGCATCTTTAACGTTGTCAACTGTCCAAACATTGACCTTTATCCCGTTAGCGTGTAAGAGATCTAATCTTTCTTTAGTCAGTTCTCTATGGTAAATGTCTAGGTCCATCTTGTTTTCTTTTAAAAGTTCTAGTATTCCTTTATGCCAGCTACTGGATAGATATTGTACACTTTGATTGGGGTCTCTTTTCCTTACCGCCTGAAGATTAGCTAAATCAAAGGAAATGAAGGTTGTTGTGCATAAACAGTCTTCCTTTTCAACAATATCCATCATCTCGAGAATGTATTGTTCTTCAAAGTGATTTTTAAATTCTAGTATGGCTTGTTTTTTGTATTTTTTACAAACTATTATATATTCTATGAGGGTTGGAATAATGTATCTATCTGATGCATTTCCATTGATATCTCGTAGTGCAATGTTCCTTAGCCTTTCTGCTGTGCATTCTTCTATAATGCATTCTTCCCCAGAAACTCTTTTTGTGTTTTCATCGTGGATTATAAAGTATCTTCCATCCTTAGATCGATGTACGTCTGACTCTATACCATAATACGAGTGTTCTCCAGCTAGCTTAAAAGCAGGTATAGTGTTTTCTTTTTCAATCTTAGATAAACCCCTATGGGCTATTAGAAGAGTGTTTTTCTTCTCTATTGGAATTGTTTCTTCATATACTTTTCTTGGGTTAAATAATCTATTTATTATTTCTTTTGGATAATGTTTTTTAGGTACTTTTGTATTGTTAATTTCTGACATTTTTCTACCACCTTTTTTTATTTTTACTTTATTTAGTCTTTGTTCCCTTACTATATGATATTTGGGGGGAATAGGTATCCTTCGCTTAAGTTCCTTTATTGATTATCGATAGATTTGTTATTAAGAAAGTTTTTAAGCATAAAGGCGCAAAAATACGGGAAAGTATAAAATTTTCCATTGAAGCCGATGTTTTTATTTCCTAGTTTAATACCGTATTTAATGCTTTTGAAATCACCTTCTCCTTTCACCATGTTGTTCAAAGATGCCGTTGCTCCATCATAAGCTTTTACTTCTATTGGGACTAGGGAATTTGCATCCCTAACAAGAAAATCCATTTCAACAGTGCTTTTTTCATTTATATAATAATACAATTGATAACCCTGTTTAGCTAGCATGTCTCCAACAATATTCTCGTATATAGCACCCTTGTAGGTGTTAAAGTTCTTATTGCTTCTCAAATCCCATTGAGCTTCTTCTTCAAGCGAGCCTATTAATAAGCCTGTATCGCTAAAATACAGTTTATATTTATTTGGGTTATAGTTTCCTTTAAGCGGTAACTCCAGCTGCTCCATACAATAGCAAATATTAATTATACCCGCCCTTTTAAGCCACTCTACAACACCTATATAATCTCTAGAACGTGCGTTTTTCTCAACTTTAGTTATCTGGAATTTTTTATTTTCTTTACCCAAAAAAACAGGGATATTTTTATATACACTTAGTATCTTTCCCTTGTCTAGGCCACCAGCATACTTCGTTATGTCTTCTTCATAATCCAACAAGATTTGTTTTTGAAGTTCTAGAATCCCACTGTAATTTTTATTATTTATGAAAGAACGTACAACCGCAGGCATGCCCCCAATAGTTAGATATTCTCTAAAGTTTGTAAGCATAACATCCATTTCAATGGAAGAAAGGGGAGTTAAGGTCACCATGTGGTTATAAATGTTGGTAATTTGTTCTTCGTTATATCCTTTTGCCCACAAATACTCTTCGAAATCCATAGAGTACATGTTGTAATCGGTTTTATACCCTACACTATTTGATTCAATCTCTTGATAGTTAATTCCCATCAGCGATCCCGAACAAATAACATCGAATCGTCCATCTATCTTGAAAAATTTTAAGCTAGAGGCTGCATTTGGACAATCTTGCAGTTCATCAAAGAATATGAGAGTTTCCCCTTTAACAAATTTTAATGCTGGGTTCCTAAAAGAAATGTTTTTGATTATACTATCGACCTCAAGGCTTTCATTAAAAATATCCTTGAACTGCTTGTTTAGCGCAAAATTTATTTCTATGACATTTTTATAATTGTTTTGTGCAAACTGCAAAATTGAAGAAGTTTTTCCTATTTGCCTAGCTCCCTTGA
>CAYMPR010000072.1:2242-3891 GCA_964392385.1 uncultured Christensenellaceae bacterium
GTAATTTTCAACTAAACGTTTCATGTTACCACGAAAACACTTGTCAAATTACCACAAAAGTACTTGTCAAAATGCCACAAAAGTACTTGTCAAAATGCCACAAAAGTACTTGTCAAAATGCCACAAAAGTACGTTTTTACTTGACATTTTTTTTCTACTTGTTATAATTTAGTTGACCATAGGAGGATTTGTTAATGAAAGAATATTTACCAAGAATTGCCGATAAAGAATTAGCATTAAGGCTTGAATCCTTCGGAGCAACGCTCATTGTTGGCCCGAAATGGTGTGGTAAAACAACTACTGCTGAACAACAGGCAAAAAGCATTTTACGGATGCAAGATCCAGATATGAAAAGCGCATATATAGCTTCGGCTAAAGTCAAGCCTTCCCTTCTTCTTAATGGCGACAAACCTCGCCTATTAGATGAATGGCAAGATGCACCAGAGTTATGGGATTCCGTCAGGACGGCTGTGGATAAAGAGAACAAAGTCGGTCAATATATACTGACCGGTTCTAACTCGGTTGATTCAAAAAAAGTAATGCACTCTGGTATTGGGCGAATCTCACGCATGAAAATGTATCCTATGAGTCTGTATGAATCCCTTGAATCAAACGGTAAAGTTTCTCTTAAAGAACTGTTCAATAACCCCAATTATGAAATTGATGGGATAGAGTCCGAACTATCTGTTGAGGATTTAATTTTTGCTACTTGCCGTGGCGGATGGCCATCAAGCCTATCAAAAAAAAATAAAGAAACTCAATTAATTGTTACTGCTGATTATCTTGATGGAATTTGCGAAACAGAAATATCTTCTGTTGACGGTATAAGGCGTGATCCTGCAAAAACACGTATTTTATTGCGCTCTTATGCAAGAAATATCTCTACGATTGCAAAAAACTCTACTCTTATTTCTGACATTAATTCAAAGTTAGAAAACATATCTAATTCCACTTTCGATAGCTATATAACGGCCCTTGAGCGCTTGTTTATAATTGAAGACATTCCCGCCTGGTGCCCAGCTATTCGTTCTGCTTCCGCTATTCGCTGTGGATACAAAAGAGAGTTTGTGGACCCCTCTATTGGTGTTGCTGCCTTGGGGGTAGGTCCCAATTATTTTGAAACCGACCTTAAAACTTTTGGTTTCTTCTTTGAAAATCTTTGTTCAAGGGATCTCAAAATTTATTCTCAGGCACTTAAGGGCGAATTGTCATATTACCTTGACCGATATGGATTGGAAGCTGATTTTGTTTTACATTTAAAAGACGGTAAATATGCTCTAATCGAGTGCAAACTAGGGAGCCAAGAAATAGAGGAGGGTGTTTCTCATTTACTTAAAATAAAGGATTTAATATCTAAAGCTAATGAAACAGAGAAACAATGCCCTTTGCGCGAGCCTGATCTTATGATTGTTTTAACGGGAGGACAGATGGCTTACCGGCAAAACGATGGAGTATACATCATTCCTATAGGCTGTTTAAAAGACTGAAAACGAATTAGACAAAATACTATCGCAAGTTAATTATTCAATATTTTAAGTACTAGTTTTATCTCTGTTCCCGAGTCACAAATATTGCTTTCGAAATAGATCAATTCTTCATTACAATTTACTAAGTTGTTTATTCATTGTCTTAATTATCGGGTTCATTAT
>CAYMPR010000073.1:0-3891 GCA_964392385.1 uncultured Christensenellaceae bacterium
TTAAAAATCCAAAATTTTCTTCTTTGTTTTAGTCAATGTATTATAATCATGTTTAAAACTTTATGTCAACCTCAGCTATGCCCACACGTTCTTAAAAACAGAAAATATTCAATTGTTCTTTCTGTAAATAGAGTTATTAAAACTATAAGAATCAGCAGGGTTTTCTATGAAAAATACCTTTTAGTATTGCTTTTACAGCACTTTTTTGGGAAGGAACAAACTCTTCTCCACTAAGGTATGTTTTTTCCACGGTTATGCTGTTAAGATCGGATGGATCAACTGCTAATGGATCATCGCTAAGTATCACCATATCGGCAATCTTACCTATTTCCAAACTACCCCTCTCTTTTTCATCGAATGTTGCGTAATAACCATTATATGTACAAATTTTCATAGCATCCATAACGGATAATCTATGTGGGAAATTGGGGTTATTTACAAGCCAATGTATCCATGATATGGGATTGGGGAATGATATGGGAGCATCTGAACTTCCAGAGAAATTAATTTTGTTATTAACAAACTCATTGTGTGGCTCGGCGGAATATATTCTATCTCCAAGCATTGAATGCATAAAGGACAAATTATCTTTGGACATTTCAATAAAGCCCGGTTGCCCAATTACCTGTATTTGATAATCCTTAAGTATTTGCATAGCTTCTTGTGTAACAAAGGATGCATGAATTATCCCATGCCTGTGGTCTAATTTAGGGTTTTCATCTAGAACTTTTTTTAAGGTCCTAGTGCCTTGTAGCACTGCGGCATCTCCTATCGCATGCATAACTATTTGCAATCCTTTATTATTAACTTTTTTTATGTTCTCGTAGAGTTTTTCATCTGTGTAATATAAGACTCCATGATCGCTAGTAGTTCCTTCATAGGGTTCAATAAATGCTGCATCCCCTGAGGTAATACTTCCATCTAAAGCCGTTTCAAAACATCCACCTAGTCTAGGGATTTTCCTTTTTAGAGCTTTTTTAGGGTCAAATGATTGTATAAATAGCCTTACTTGCGCACCATTTTTTTGTCCTTGATATAGCCAACGCATTATTTCTATATCAATATCCATAGGGAATCCCATTCCGCATTCCACACCAATGATACCTATCCCATTTTGAACATATAAATCAAGAGCATCTTGAAAAGCCTGAAGAGCATCCTTAATCTTTATTACTTTTAATGAGTGTGATACAACTTCGTAAAATGCCTCTTGACCCATTATTCCTGTTTCGTAATCATATCCCCTTATGTTTTTTAATTTGTTGGGCATCTTTTTTAAGGCATTTTCGTTTAATATAGCAGTATGGCCATCGGAAGAGATAATGACTACTGTTCTACTTGGCACAACACTATCTATATCTTTTTTTTCTATAAATTTCCCCTCAATAACTTTTGGGGATGCTCCATTACAATATAGCGTTTTTCCCTCAGGATATTTTTTATCTTCTTCCTTTAAAATCTCCAAAATATCTTTATTGCTTTTCGCCTTATCGAGTTTAATTGTAGTAGCTAGCATAGCAAATGATGTGAAATGTGAATGTGTATCGGCGAATGTAGGCATTAAAGCCTTGCCTTTAATATCAATTACTTCAATACCTTTATATTTTTCAGGAAGATCATTACCAACATATATAATCCTTCCCAAATCTTCGACTAAATATTTAAATACGTTTCTTTTTTCATCAACCGTTATAATAGTACCCGAAAAAACCTTCATCTAGTTACCCCTTCTAAAAAAACATTATTAATAAGAAAAATATAATACAAAAGCTTCAATAAGCATATAAGTAATTTATACCACAAATATTATGAATGTAAATCTTTATTTAAAATAGATAAGAATTTTCACTCGAGTAATAAATCTATATCATTTGAGTTCTTCAAATTTAAAGTCATCAGCTAGCCATCTTGAATCATCTCTTACTTCTACAAAAAATAGTGTATTTATATCGCTTGCATCTTTTGCTTGATGTCTTTTCATTACCATCCTATTTTCACTTTTGCCTATTATCTCAATTTTCCCTGTTATATGACTCATAATAAATCTGAATGATTTTGCAACTCCTGATAGTTTTGTTCTTACTTCATCGACTAAATCAACAGCCTCTTTAAGAGGTAAAGCGTAGAAATCTTTTATTCCCTTAACGGGTCTACATTGAAAAAGGTAATATGGGTTTACTCCGTTTTCTAATAGTCCATTGAACAGATTTACTAAAGTATCAACATCCGCGTTAACACCCTTCAAAAGCACAGTTTGATTAAGGATTGGAATCCCTGCTTCTCGAAGAAGCCTTATCGCCTCTCCCGATTCTGTGGTTAACTCATTTGGGTGATTAAATTGAGTAACAATAAAGATACTCTTTTTGGCAGAATACTTTTTAAGTATTTCAATAAGTTCACTGTCTTTTGTAATTCGTTCTGGGAATACTACTGGTGTGCGTGTTCCAAATCTAATAAATTTTATGTTTTCATTATTTGATAGTTTCTTTAGATACATTTCAATAACCTTATTACTATTTAAGAAGCTATCTCCACCTGAAATAAGCACATTATCAATTTCAGGATGATCAGAAATATATTTAATTGCCTCTTCGGTCAAGGATATAACCTCGTCTTCACTTAGACCTACCATTCTTTTTCTAAAGCAATGCCTACAATACATTGCACATATATTTGTAGACAATATAAGTGCAGTGTTTTGATACTTGTGTTGCACACCCTCTGAAACGGTATTTTGTGTTTCGCCGCTAGTATCAAATCTTCCGCTATCACTCAATTCATTACTACCCGCAATAGCCATTCTATAAATAGGATCAGAACCATCAAAATTTTTAATTAAATTTAGATAGTATCTAGGTATAGACATGGGATATAGCTCAATAACTTTCTCTATTTCCTCTTGTTTATCTTTGGAAATTATACCCATATCAACTAATTGTTGTGCAGATGTAATATTGTTCCTTAATTCTTCTTGCCAAGTTTTTATCAAAATAATCCTCCATTTTTATTACATCTATTTTACCATAAATACATCTTTTCGCAAAATCACCCATTTTTGTTCACCCTCTGCTATATTTAATTAGGATATGAATCAGCATAATGAACGTTAATTTTTGAAAAATTGATATTGACATTTTGTTTTTTTAGTAGTAAATTTTAATTAATTAGAACTTTTAATTAATACCTTTTTAAATGACTTTAGGAGGAATAGTATTATGAAAATTGCAATTGGTTCAGATAAATCAGGCTTTAATCTTAAAGAAGCTATAAAAAAACTCCTGATGGAGCTAAAAATTGACTTTGATGATCTTGGTACACAAAACATGGATAATGGAGTACCTTACTTTAAAGTTGCCTCAACTATTGCTCCTCTCGTTGTTGATAAAACTTATGATAAAGCCATACTAATATGTGGAACGGGTGCTGGAATGAGTGTGGTAGCCAACAAGTATAAAGGAATTAGTGCGGTTGCTTGTGAAAGTGTATATTCCGCGAAAATGTGTCGTTCGATAAATAACGCCAACATATTATGTATGGGCGGATGGATATTAGCCGAAATGATGGCAATCCAAATGGTAAAAGCCTTCCTGTCCACTGATTTTTTACAAGACCTTGAAGATTGGAGAAAAACATTTTTAACAAACGCACAAAAAGAAGTAGGCCTATTGGAAGATTCTATTTACACAAAAAATAACTAATCAATCCATTACATTTATTATTTTCTCTTTAGAGGTGATTTATGAAACAAACAATCAAATTAGGAGTCGTTTGCTTAACAAGAAACACTTTTGATTTTACTGCAGCTGCAAATATGTACAAAGATGTATTAAACGATTTAAAAAAGCTTGAAAGTGTTAAGCTAGTCGCAGTTGAAAATACTATTATGGAAAG
>CAYMPR010000074.1:0-3749 GCA_964392385.1 uncultured Christensenellaceae bacterium
ATGAAATGTGCCTTTTGTCAAAACTATGAAATTAGTTTAAAAGCAAAGGGGAAAACTACCTCTCCAAGTGAATTAGCCCTGAAAATAAAAGAATTAGAGGGGTTAGGCGTACATAATATTAACTTCGTAACTCCTACTCATTATTCACATAAAATCAAAGAAACTCTTGATATATATAGGCCAAATGTTCCAGTAGTATATAACACATCGGGCTATGAACTAGTGGAGGAAATTAAAGGTTTAGAAAACTATGTAAACATCTATCTTCCAGATATGAAATATGCTTCAAGCGATCTAGCTAAACATTTCTCCGAAAGACCTAACTATCCCGAGTACGCAATAAATGCAATATGTGAAATGGTAAAGCAAAAGAAAAATACTTATGATTCCTTGGGCATTATGAAAACTGGAGTCATTGTTCGCCACATGATTTTGCCTGGGCATACAAATGATAGTATTAATGTTTTAGCGCTATTAAAGGAAAGAATAGGAACTAGTATAACTCTTAGCCTAATGTCTCAATTTACGCCTATTCCTCGATGCAGCGAGCTATCTAAAGGGCTTAAAGCTATTGAATATAAACTAGTGGTTAATAAAGCTACTGAAATGGGCTTTGAGGACATTTATACCCAAGAACTTACCTCTGCGGAAAAGTCATATATTCCAACATGGTCGTTTTAACCTTTTTTTATAGCTGTCACAAAAATGTATAGGGGATTTTGGGAAAACCATATATTTTGCATTCCCTTGATTATACTGAAATTAGTACACTAAAAAGCTATTACCCCAAGGTGCTCAAGAAGTATTTTTAGCCCTATTAATATGAGGACAACTCCACCAATAACCTCTGCAATTTGCTTAAATTTAGATCCAATCTTTTGACCTATAAAAACTCCTATAAAGGATAATATAAAGGTTATAGAGCCAATAATTAGTATTGCTAGCCAAATATTTACGCCAATAAAGCCAAACGTAACTCCAACAACTAGTGCATCTATACTTGTTGCAACTGCCATTAAAATTAGTGGCCAAAACTTAAGGGTAGTATCACACTTAGAGTCCTTATCTTTTTTAAAAGCTTCAACTATCATTTTTGCGCCAAGTATGGTTAAAAGTGAGAATGCTATATAATGATCAAATGTCATTATGTATTTTTGAAATCCCGTTCCTATGTAAAAGCCGATTAGCGGCATTAAAGCCTGGAAAAGTCCAAAAAATAGCGCAACAATTAGAGCATTCTTTATATTAAACTTTTTCATCTCCACGCCACGGCAGGTTGCAACTGCAAATGCATCCATGGAGAGACCTATTCCTATTAATACTATTTCAATTATGCTCATTAGTTTATCCTTTAAGGTTTCTATTCGATATCTTTAACTATCTAGGTTTAGATTGGTCTTTCTTGCCTTTTGACACACAAAAGCCCACATTATCTGTGGGCTAAATTAAAGTATTAGCGGATAGTATTATTTTTTGTCATCGTCTTTTGGCTCTTCGATTTCTGCTGGTTTTGCCTCAGGTATTTCTTCGGTCTTTGTCTCAACATCTGAAGTAGACTCTTTAGCTTCCTTTGGATTAGTCTCTTTTATCTCTTCAGGAAGAGTAATTACAAGCGAGCCATTTTCTGGTGAAACTGTAAATGACATTTGAGTTCCTTCAGGAACTATAACATCGCTTGGGTTCCCAAGAGGCTTTGTTGCTGCTTCTTTTGCCATTTTTTCGTGCTCTGCTGCTATCTTATCTTTTTCATCTTTTTTAGCTTGAATTAAAGCAGATACTTCTTCTACACTCTTGCCCTCAATTAGCATGTCAACTTCATCGCCATAAATGGTTTCATGAATAAATAGTAGCTTTACCATACTATGAAGCACTTCTATATTAGCTGAGATGGTGGCGATTGCTCTATCATAGTTAGTGTCGATTATTGAACGTATTTCAGAGTCAATAACTGCTGCAATTTCCTCGGAATAAAGAGCTGTTGTTTGATAATCTCTACCAATAAACACTTCCTCTTCTCCTCCAAAATATGTGTTTTTAAGTTTTGGAGACATACCCCACTCTGCAACCATGCTTCTAGCTATTGAAGTAACTTGTTTAATGTCCATAGATGCACCAGTTGAGATATCTTGAATTACTAATTCCTCGGCTGCTCTTCCACCAAGAGTCATAGCAATTGTATCCATCAAGTGATTATATGTAATGTGATTATCATCCGTTCTGGGCCTAGAAATAGTATATCCTTCAGCCATTCCGCGAGGAATAATCGATACTTCTTGAATGGCATCACAGTATTTCATAAATCTGCCAACAAGTGCGTGTCCTGCTTCGTGATATGCTGTTATTCTCTTATCTCTTTCGGTTATTATTCTGGACTTTTTCTGTGGACCAGCAATAACCTTGTTAATGCCTTCATAAACATCTTCCATGAAAATTACTTTTCTATTGGCTCTTGCTGCAAGTATTGCGGCTTCGTTAAGCAGGTTCTCAATATCTGCTCCACTAAAACCAGTAGTTAATCTTGCAAGGTTTCTAAAGTCAATTTGTGTAGCAAGAGGCTTATTTTTAGCATGCACCCTGAAAATTGCTTCTCTTCCCTTAACGTCAGGCATATGAATCATTATTTGTCTATCAAATCTACCTGGTCTAAGCAGTGCTGGGTCTAATACGTCAGGCCTATTTGTTGCAGCCATTATGACTACTCCATCATTTTCTTCAAAACCATCCATTTGAACAAGCAATTGATTTAATGTTTGTTCCCTTTCATCGTTTCCGCCACCAAGACCTGCTCCTCTTTTTCTCCCAACAGCGTCTATTTCATCAATAAAGACTATACAAGGTTGAGCTTTTTTTGCTTGTAAAAATAAATCTCTAACTCTACTTGCACCAACGCCTACAAACATCTCCACAAAATCCGAGCCACTTATAGAAAAGAAGGGAACGTTTGCTTCTCCCGCAATTGCTTTTGCAAATAATGTCTTTCCAGTTCCTGGCTTTCCAATAAGTAAAACACCTCTAGGAACTCTAGCCCCAACATCTTTAAATTTCTTGGGCGACTTTAAAAACTCAACTATTTCCTTGAGTTCTTCTTTTTCTTCCTCAGCTCCCGCTACATCCGTGAATCTAACTTTAACATTGTTACTTACTCTTGCTTTGGTCTTTCCAAAAGACATAGCCTCTTTATTTGCACCCTTGCCTCTCATGGCAAAAAATAGCATTACGCCAATACCAATTAAAAGTACCAAAGAGCCGATAGATAGTATTGTTGACATACCTTTTCCAGCATCTGGATCATTTAAAACCATTATTGGAAGCGCTTGAGGATCGGCAGTAATTATTTCAATAGTTTCAACAAGGTTATCTCTGTATACAACGATGCAAGTTGCATCTGCATACTTACCTTCTTTAAATTTAGCAATATTATCTGCAGTTGCATCTTTATACAACACATTTACTGCGTAACTAGATGTGAAATATACACCGATAACATCCCCATTATCAATTTTTTCCACGAGTTCATCGTAATTTAATACCGGAGTTTTTGAATCAAATCCCCCAGAAAACCATATCGCCGCTAAGACTATCGCAACAATTATTAGTGCAATAATCAGCCAATTCCATTTATTTACCCTATTATTTTCCATTATTCCTCACATGCGTGTGTTATTTATTATTCAATATAAACGTTTTTGTATTATATCATTACTTTAGTTTTTATGCAATTACCTTGTCACATAAGCGTACTGCTACAG
>CAYMPR010000075.1:0-3661 GCA_964392385.1 uncultured Christensenellaceae bacterium
CATTTCATATAGTTCAAGGGATGTGTAAGTGGTTCCTTCATGGTTAGTATATACATATAAAAGTGTGTTTGAAGTGTTTGTTATATCTTTTCTGAGTTCCATTCCATCTCTTAGTGCTGAATTTGCAGTTATCGGAACAAATATCATTAATACTAAAGATACAATAGATCCTAAGAAGATATAGGGTGTTCTTCTTCCCCATTTAGTATTAGTTTTATCGGAAATCTTACCAAACAGTGGAAGCATAAATAAAGACAATAAATTGTCAAGTCCCATTATCAATCCACGAAGACTATTTGATAGTCCATACGCATTTTCAAGTAGTAGTGGGATAACAAAATCATAAGCCGACCAAAAAACCATAATTATGGCAAAAGCAAGACCTACTTTGATAGTTTTTTTATAACTAAGTTTCATGTATCACTCCTAAAATATATTATTCCCTAAAAAAATAGGGTATTTGATGAATATTTACATAAAAAAAGAGAATTTACTCTCTTAAAAGTAATTATACAATAAAGGCTTGTTCATTACAATATTGAAAAAGTCAGCTATTGGTTGCAACCTATTAGGTATCATTATTACATAAAGAAAAAACTCTCCAATCTGGAGAAAAGAAAACATATCTAATTATTTGATTCTTTTACTATACTTGGTGGGATTGACACGAGTAAAATACTATTGTTAAATAGAACTGGTTATTATTTTAAGGAGTAAATATGGGAAGGTTTTTAAAGGGTTTACATCTAACAAAAAAGCAATTTATAGTTCTTGCAGTTATAGTTATTATTCTCGCAATAGTTCTTGTTACTCTTTATCTAGTAAGGCCTGAACTTTTTAGCTTTCTGTTCCCCGAAGAAACCCCTAATAATCAACAAAATACCAACACAAACTCAACTCTTAGCGAAAATATTGCCTTTGAAGCACATTTTATAGATGTTGCTCAAGGGGATGCAATCTTAATAAGATTTGCAGATGGCTTTGATATTATGATAGATGCTGGAAGTGCAACTACAGGACTAAGTGAAATTAGAGCAGGGGTTATTAGTTATTTAGCTTCCATACAGCTTGATTCTATTGATTGCATGGTTATAACTCACCCTGACACCGATCACTATAATATAGCTGAAGCAGTTATGGACCAGTATGAAGTAAAAAGAGTAATCTTAAACAACTTCCCCAAAAACCAAACCTATACCGATTTTATCACTAGGGCTGATGAAGAGATTACTAACAATGAATTTTTCGATGGAATTGATGCTGATGGGCAAGATTATGTTATAACTGGCAGTGGTTATACCGTTTCTGTTTATGCTCCAGGCTACGATACTCTTGGAAATGCAGATTCTACTTACGATGCTTCGGAGAGTAATGGGATGAGTCCCATTGTTGTAATAGAGTGTGGTGGAAGAAAACTTGTATTAACTGGAGATGCGGTTGTGGAAACTGAAGAATGGTTTATTGCAAAAATGGGTGGCACTACCTATGATTGTGACTTTTTAAAACTCGGTCACCATGGTTCAATTACCTCTTCTAGCGAAGCATTTATCGATTATGTTGATTGTGAGTTCGGAATTGTTATGGTTGATGATGGAACTAAGCATGGACATCCAGATGAGGAAGTAATGGTTAGATTTAATGATAGAAGTATTCCGACATATACTACAAACGCACATGGCAACATAATATTAAAAGTCGATACAGAGAGCAACTTTGCATTTTTTGTAGAAAAAGACAGCCCTGTATTAAACAACAAAGATGGGTTAGCAACGCATATGGAAGTTGCCGCTGCTGCATAATATGCCATAATAAATATAGTTTTGAAGGATTAAAGATTTTTTTTCTTAAGATGTATTTTTGCTTTGTTCTTAAGCTAAACTGTAGATTTAAATATTCTCGGGATAATCTCTATTGGGTACAAAAACATCATTTTATTTTTTCTTGTGACAAAATCACATAAAATAATGGGAAAAATATATCTTGAAGCTAGTAAAAGTTTACTGTGTTAAAAAATGTCGTTTTATGTTTAAAAAACAGCCAAAATCATACACAATGTCCAAAAAATACGCCTTTTGATTAGTCCAAAAAACCGCAAAAACACAACATATAGTATTTGATTTTGGTATTGACAACTATATATAGTAATGTTACAATACCCTTACACCATAAAAAGCAAACAGGAGGATGAAGGAAAAATGATTAAGGTAATTACAAAAAGAGATGGAAGGGAAGACGCGTTTGATGTTAATAAAATCACTAGCGCGATATATAAAGCCGCAGTAGCAGCAGGTGGAGATGATAAGGGTCTAGCAGAAGAACTAGGCTATTTAGTGGCAGCAAGACTAGCTGCTAAATATCGCGATCAAGCACCTAATGTTGAAGACATCCAAGACATGGTAGAAAAAGTTCTTATGGATGAAAAACATCAAAAGACAGCAAAAGCATTTATGTTATATCGCGAAAAAAGAAAGAACATTAGAGATGCTCAATCGATGATTACTGTAACTACCGCGATGTTTAAAAACTATCTTGAAGAGACTGATTGGTCTGTTAAAGAAAATGCTAACACCCAAAAAAGCGTTAACGGACTTAATAATTATGTCAGAGAAGAGATAACCAAGAATTATTGGCTTAATAATGCATACTCTTCAGAAATAAAAGAAGCTCATTTGTCAGGTGCTTTGCATTTACACGATTTAGGCTTTTTTGGTCCATATTGCGCAGGCTGGGACTTAAGGCAACTATTAACAGATGGATTTGGCGGAGTTCCCGGGAAAGTTGAAAGTAAACCCGCAAAACATCTTCGTGCATTTTTAGGTCAAGTTGTTAACTCTACTTTTACGACACAAGGCGAAACAGCAGGAGCACAGGCATGGTCATCAATTGATACATATTGCGCACCCTTTATTCGCAAGGATAATATGACCTATAAAGAGGTAAAACAAGCTATTCAGGAATTCGTATTTAATTTGAACGTTCCTACAAGAGTCGGTTTCCAATGCCCATTTTCTAATCTAACTTTTGATATTAAGGTTCCACGCACTCTTAAAGATCAACCTGTTTTAATCGGCGGAGAAATGCAAGATACAACTTATTCTGAATATCAACTTGAAATGGATATGTTCAATAAAGCATTTTGCGATGTTATGTTAGAAGGGGACGCAAAGGGAAGAGTATTTACATTCCCAATTCCTACTATAAACGTTACAAAGGATTTTGATTGGGATTCTGAAGTAGTAAATAAATTTATGGAAATTACCTGTAAGTATGGAGTCCCATATTTTGCAAATTATATTAATAGTGATTTATCCCCTGAAGATGCTGTATCTATGTGCTGCAGACTTCGTTTAGATGTTAGCGAGTTAAGAAAGCGCGGAGGTGGATTATTTGGCTCCAATCCTATGACTGGTTCTATAGGAGTTGTAACAATTAACTTACCGCAAATTGGATTCTTAGCAAAGGGCGAAGGAGAGGAAGCATACTTCTCAAGACTCAAACATCAAGCACAGCTTGCTGCCTCATCACTTAGAGTAAAAAGAAAGATTTTGGAAGATCAAACCGAAAAAGGATTGTATCCATATAGTTCACATTATCTAAGAAGCGTAAAAGAAAGAACAGGATATTATTGGAACAACCACTTTAATACAATTGGTATTATAGG
>CAYMPR010000076.1:0-3621 GCA_964392385.1 uncultured Christensenellaceae bacterium
ATTATCAATGGTTATTCTAGCTATAATCAAACAACTGGTGGAACAGACTCAATTGCAACTCCAACGGGCTACTTAACATCAAACAATAGGATGAAGTATCGTGGAATTGAAGACTTTAGTGGTAATGATGCAGTATGGATGCCCGATGTGACTGGTGCTTATTATACATCGAGAGATGTTGAAACTTATAAGGCTGGTATCACAAATAAAACACAGCTTTCTTACTATAAAAACTTAACAGTTAGTCAAAGTTGGAGAGGTATTCAAGCACTAGGATGGGATGAATACAATCCATTCATTTGCTTGCCATCAAAGTTGGAATCTGCATCATCAACAACTTACTTTGGGACTAATATGTATGGTCCTAACGGAAACAATGATTATTTATCTAGAAGTAAACTTTATTCTGGATATACAACAAATGCAAACTTGCTTACTACAGTCTTTGATTACACTTATTCAAGTGCTACAGATACAACAACATCAAGATTAATAAAATATGAAATTTAGGAGGATTTAATCATGATTACAAACGCAACAGCAAACTCTATTTTAAATGCATTTTTCGGAAGATCAAATCAGATCACGTTAGCACCGACTTGTTATATTGGTCTTTCAACATCTACACCAACAGCTGCTGGTGACAACTTTACTGAACCATCAGAAGCTAGTGGATATTCAAAAGTTCTGATAGGTAATTACAATCAATCAGGTACACTTCTTATGGAACAAGCAAGTGGAGGAAGCATTAGTAATACCAATAGCATTATTTTCTTTCCAGAAGCTACAGCAAGTTGGGGAACGATTACTCATTTTGGTATCTTTACTTCCAAGACCTCATCAGTTCCAATTATGTGGGGTGCACTAACTACACCAATTACTGTTCCATCTGGCTACATACCAATTTTTAGAGCTGGTGCATTAACTGTATCTTTACAATAATGGAGGAAGTAAATATGCCAAAGTATCTAGAAATGTCTGCAGAAGTTGTCGTTGATATAGAAGCTTTATTTGGTGCAAAGCCAAAGCAACAATCTGATCAGCAAGCTGAAGTAAATACAGAAGTTAAAGAAGAAGTAAATGACACAGAAGAATAGTTAAAGGAGGACAAATGCAATGGGTATAACAGAACTTATACTCACTATCGCCTCAATCATTACAGCACTTGGGATTATTACAGGTGCTGTTTTTTCTGGCTATAGATGGTATTTAAAGCAGAATAAACAAGACCAGGACATTATGGAAATAAAACAAGAACAAGTAATTCTTATTCATGGTGTTCTAGCATGCTTAAAAGGTTTGAAAGAGCAAGGTTGTGATGGACCAGTGACTTCTGCAATCTCAGAAATTGAAGTTCATCTTAACAAACAAGCTCATAAATAAGGAGGATAAAAGAATATCCTGCTGAAAAGAATTTTGAGCTTTCAAAAGAAATGAAAGGGAAATAATTATAGCTCATAAAAACTAAAGCCTGCGCAAGCAGGCTTTAGTTTTTATATAGTTCCATCCATCAAGCGTCTCCGGAATTCCTTCTCTTTTTCTGTCAGAGAGCTATTGATCAGTTCTACTGCCTCTTCAAGCCAGTCGAGTTTCTCTTCAGTAGAAAGCTTCATGTGTTCACGAATCGCAGAATCTTCACAGATATATGTATCTTGATATAGGAATCTTCGATAATATCCACAAAGTATAGACTCAACACTTTGAGGTTAAAGGATCATAATGAATATTATCGGAATGTCAAATGTATCTTTCTTGACAAAAAATATTCAATACACAACTCTTAAATTAAATTTTATTCAAACAGCACACTCTACGTGTAACTTCGTCAGCACGTGGCTTCGCTGTACAGCGAACGGCTGGCTTCGCCACAGTCTGTTTGTATAAAACAAACAACATCAGACTATTAATCTTTCTGCCAAATTTTATTAGTAAATTTTATTCTGTAATTAAGGTGTTATGTTATAATAATTACTATTGGAGAGGTGCCCGAGTGGTTTAAGGGAACAGTCTTGAAAACTGTCGTGCTTTAAAAGGTACCGCGCGTTCGAATCGCGCCCTCTCCGCCAAGATAAAAACAGAGACCTTTTGGTCTCTGTTTTTATCTTGCGTCAGGTCACGATTCTAACGCGCGGGCTCCACTGAAAGTGGAGCAAACCGCGTGTTCGGCGAAGTGTAGCGAAATAAAAATGTGTTTACATATTTTTATAAGCAAACGAAGGAGTCCCGCTTTGGCGGGACGATATCGCGCCCTCCTTCTAATTCCTAGTCTTTTCTTGTTCGATGAACCTTATATAAAGTTTTTTGTTGATCTAATAATTTATCATAACTACCAATAACTTTTCTTCGGCGGAATTCTTCGTTGTTATTGATAAAATAGTTAAAAATATTTAACCATTGATCGAATCTTAAATCAGTTGGTTTCACATGTGGGTCAAATTCAAAATCACTTGCTAGACGTAAAAATTGAACATGACTAAAGATATCTGAATAAGTTTTTTTGACGGTTGGCTTTGTACTGGTAAATCCATAACAGATAAAATCTTTATAAATATTATTATTTTCATCACTAATTAAGGGATTATTTAACTTTTTTATATGTAATAAAACACTATCAACTGATGGTTGTGGTGAAAAATCATTGCGTTTGAAATTATAGATAATTTCGTATGTAAACCAGGGCTTGTGTAGGATTGAAGTCATTGTTCCACTGTTAAATCCACCATATTTTTCGGCAGCTTCGCGTTGGATGATTAGATAACTTTCAATTGGTGGATTTGGACTATCAAATAATTTATGCATAATATCAGCTGTGATATTAAATGGAATATTTGAAAATAGTTTATAGTCACCTTTTGGCAGAGTGTAATCTAGAAAATTATTATTAATAATTTCGACATTATTTATACTGGCAAAGTCATTTTTTAAACAATTTGATAGATTTTTATCAAATTCAACTGCAATGACTTTTTTACAACGGTTTGCAAGTTCTGAAGTTATAATTCCTTTGCCAGGGCCAATTTCAATCACAGTATCATTATTATTTATTGATGAATCACCCACTAATTTTTTAACTAGTAATGAATTTTTTAGAAAATTTTGAGAGTTTTTAATATTCATATTTAAATATTTGTTGGACTAATACCATTTGTTACAGATAAAGTACCAAGTATAAAATTAATTATTGCATACGCCAATAAGGCAACAACAAGTCCAACAATAGAATATAAAACAGTGTTTTTGGCACCAACTATTTTTGCGGCATCACCGCCTGAAATAGTATAACGAATACCACCGTAAACTAGCATAATAACGCCAAGTGCGCCGATAATATAAAGCATAGTATTAGTAATAGTTGAAAAAACACCAGCTGATCCAAATAGGTTTGTTGGTTGGCTAATCCCCTTTGCAGAGTTTGCGCCATCTTGGATTGGATTTGAACCTAAAGCAAAAGAAACAGTGGGGTAGAAAATTGTCATAAAAAAAGCCACAGCAGAGGCGGACAGTGTATGAAAATTGATTTTTTTTGCCTTATTCATATCATTTCTCCTGGTTTTTACATCATATACCATTGATAAGAACTTCCTTTTTGTTGGCCGAAGTATATTAAGCGCGGACTTGTGT
>CAYMPR010000077.1:0-3620 GCA_964392385.1 uncultured Christensenellaceae bacterium
ATGCTGCATTAACCAAGTGGACGTCCTCGTCCACAGTTCGAGTCCTCTCTCCGCTACTACAGAAGAGAACAATTTTTTAAAGTTGTTCTCTTTTTTTTATGCAATTCCTACGGAGTTCAAATATTGAATGGCACTCTCGAACCTCTGATTTGCAGCGCATGCTGCATTAACCAAGTGGACGTCCTCGTCCACAGTTCGAGTCCTCTCTCCGCTGAGTCTTCTTCCTGGTCAGAAAACCTTTCCGTTACTAAATATTATAGTTTTTGAACTTGTTTATATGGATTTCCATATTAAGACCCCAGACATAAAGAAGATAACGATTGCAACACAAGCCCGTATATATTTGGCACCATATTTAATCGAAGTCCTTGAACCAATTATTCCCCCGATGATATTTCCTACTCCATATATGGCAGCTATCCCCCAGTTAACCTGACCATGTAAAATAAATATAGTCAGTGCTATAGGTGTATATATTACCACTGCGAGTTGTTTGATCGCATTTGCTTTTAATAAATCTAATCCCATAAAAAAAAAGGAGCCGAACATAATTAGAAGGCCGACACCAGCATGGGTAAAACCTCCATAAACGCCGATTATGGTGAATACGACAAATTTCCATACGGTCATTTCCTTAGCCTTTTCAGAGTCAGAATATTTTGAAAAAACTTTTTTGGTATCAATAAATAAGAGTACTGCCATAATCGGAAGCAGCACACCCATAACAATTTGGATAACATGTGGATCAAGTACGGCGGCCAATTCAGCTCCAGCAAGGGAGCCAATTCCCACTGGAATACCTATTTTGACACCTAATTTTGTATCTAAGTGTCCACTTTTTTTAAAAATGAATGAATTTACAGAAAACTGTGCGAGTACTCCAAGCCGGCAAGTACCATTTGCAACATTGATTGGCAGTCCCATTAACATAAAAAGTCCATATGTTAGTGCTGTTGCCATACCTGCTATAGTATTTATAAACCCTACGAGAGTGCCTACCACAATTAAAATGGCAATCATTTCAGGATGCCAGTATGGAGTATTCGCAAGAAATTCTGTAATCGCCTCTATCATTTCAATTTAGGAGATGGAGTAAATTTAGCAGTTAGAGTACCATTTGAGAAAAATCGTAACTCATTGTCCTTTATTTCATAAGAATTAATGCTATTAAGCATATTAAAATAAGATTGTTCTGCTTCAATATTTGGACATGTCATCATAGTTACACCTGAAACAGAGATTGAGATAGTATTTTCCTTTTCAATTTTGTACTTACCGAAAAATCTGTTGCAAGCTCCAACACCGTAGATAGAAGAATCTTGTGGATTGAATCCTAAACAGAAAGTCGCCTCTGTGGCTGAAGTGTCTTTGTTTTGGATAATAGAATTAATATCAACAGTTGTTGTGACAGAATCTTTGATCTCAACTAGGAGTGAATCTTGTGTGAGCAGGAGGGTATCCTGATCACTTTGGAGAGAATCTTGATAACTTTCAATCCAGGCTAAAGACCAATCATTTAAAGCAATTTGAGAATTGCTTGATTTACAGCTATTAATGGTAAAAATTAATAGCATGCAAAATGATGCAAATAATAGTTTTTTATTCATTTTTGGTTTTTTTAAAAACGCGTCAAAGGTAATAATTTGTCTTACATAAAGTATAAAAAGTAGTTATTTCTTAAATTAATTTTTAATTAACTATAATAATTAGTTGCATAACTAAAAAATATAGTTAGCTTTGCATTTAGAATAGTAATTAGTTCACCTATTAACTACTTTATATTTTTAAAATAGAGTTAAATATGAAAAAGAATAATCGTTCCATACTTACAGCAAGAGAGGAAGAGATAATGAATATTTTTTGGTCCAGGGGGGCACTGTTTGTTAAAGACATTTTAGACATATTAGATCCACCTAAACCACATTTCAATACTATTTCAACAATCGTACGTGGACTAGAGGATAAGGGCTTTGTATCTCATCAAGTAATGGGTAGTACTCATAAATATTTTGCAAAAATATCAGAGGCTGAGTTTGGGAAGATTACATTGAAAAATGTAATTGGTAAGTATTTTGGAAATTCTACTTTTAGTGCTGTTTCAGCACTTATTAAAGAAGAAAAAATCCCTCAAAGGGAGATAGAATCTCTTTTAGATATGATTAACAATAACACAATAAATCATTAATTTACAGATTATTATGGGGGCATTTCTTATATATTTATCAAAATCTGCTGTTGTAATGGTGCTATTTTATCTATTCAACAGACTATTTATAAGTAGGGATACAATTCATAAATTTAATAGAGCATTATGGTTGTCAACGATTGTTGTATCACTTCTACTTCCATTTCTTAATTTTGATTTTTTCAGTTTCTATAATGACTCTCCAGTATTAGAATCAATAGATTCCGACGAGATAATTACCTCTTCAATTGTTTCTGATGTTCCAGATTCTCTGCTACTTAAGAAAGTAGTCATATACTTGTTTATTATATATATAATAGGTGTATTAATTACTCTAACTCTAAAAATAGTGTCTTTTTTAAAAATGATTGCTTTTATATCAAGAAAGTATAAAAGTTCCACAGAGTTTGATCAATTACTTCAAGATTGCTCAATACTTTTAAATTGCAGAAATACAAAACTTCTCGTACATAGTAGCAATTTGCTTCCTTTTAGTTGGATGAATATTATTGTTGTCTCAAAGAGAGATTTGATCGAAAATGGAAGAGAAATATTAATTCATGAGATAAGTCATATCAAGGGGGGACATTCTTGGGATATAATAATAGCTGATCTGATGATTATCTTTCAATGGTTTAACCCTGCTGCCTGGTTACTGAAACGCTCTATTCAACAAGTACACGAATATATTGTAGATGAAGAAGTTATAAACTCCGGAATCGATGCTAAATCTTATCAATTATTATTAATTAAAAAAGCTGTTGGTCAGTGTTTCTACCCAGTGGCCAACAGCTTCAATCACAGTAAACTTAAAAACCGTATTACCATGATGTTAAAAGAAAAATCCAACAAATGGGCGTATGCTAAATGTCTGTACGCCATCCCTGTAGCTTTTTTAGTTATCTCACTATTTTGTACCCCAAAAATCTCAGCAAAAATTATTGAGATTTCTAAGATCAAAGTTACAAATTTATCAGATGCAAACGATAATGCACTGATGTTTAATCACAATATTGATTCTCAGCAAGAGAAAAGTGTTGTCTATTCCCTACCTGATAATGTCTCTGATGATCCTGTGCCTTATGCTAAAATTGAAGATAAACCGACATTTAATGGAGGAGATCCAAGTGTTTTTTCACAATGGGTTATGTCAAATGTAATTTACCCAGCAGACGCTATGAAAAATAAAAAGCAAGGAAGAGTAACACTACAATTTACTGTCGATATTGATGGTTCAGTAAAGGATGTAAAAGTCCTTCGTGGAGTAGATCAATCACTTGATAACGAAGCATTAAGGGTAATTTCTGCTTCGCCAAAATGGAACCCTGGAAAGATTAAAGGCAAAGAAGTTCCAGTAATATTCATCTTCCCAGTGATTTTTCAACTAAAATAATCACTTCATATATTCAAATGGTGCCATTATATTTTATTTAGT
>CAYMPR010000078.1:0-3620 GCA_964392385.1 uncultured Christensenellaceae bacterium
GGCATTTTCTGCGTGTCTTTTGTGGCATTTTCTGCGTGTCTTTTGTGGTACTAACTTAGCTTTACTTAAACTTTTTAATGCTATAACGATTCAAATCAATCTAAAACAGCAATATAAGAAAGTATCTCTGGAAGAAAATAATGCCCACTAAAAATAGTGGGCAAATATTATTTTTTGCAGGGGTCTAGGTAGTAAAAATTAACTGATTACCACTTTGGCCGTTTAAATGCTTTTTGCTCTTCGGTTAAATCAAGACCTATTGTTCCGCCAGGATTCATTAGGTTGTCAGGATCGAAGTGATTCTTTAGTGCCTTATATACATCCATTTGATTGGACCCAATTTGGCCTTCTAACCATGGGGCGAACATTTTGCCTATTCCATGATGGTGGCTCATTGCTGCGCCTGACTTTTGGATATGGTCAAGTATGCCTCTATGATAGCTTAAGAAATCTTCCATTTCGGTCATCTTTGCTATGAAAATAAAGTAGAGGTTAGCACCTTGTGGGTAAGAATGGGAAATATGTGTTGTTACTACTGTATTGGGTCTTGATTTACAATATGCTCTAACGGTTTCATAAACATGCTGCATATTATCCCAGTTAACGGCACATTCTAGAGTATCAATCATTATCCCAAAGTCCTGAAGATTGTCTCTTAGATAAGGATCAGAGAATCTTCCATGCTCCCATGTTTTTGTGGGGTATCCGGTAAGACTCATCGCCTTGTATTTTTTGCAAATTGCTTTTACGTGTTTTACTTCGTTTTTGCAAAACTGCCTTTCACCATCGCTCCAGCCAAGCATCAGGCATTTTTCATTCTGCTTAAAGCCTTTTAGCTTTAAAAGTTGAGGGATAATTGGCAGATCTTCCACGCCATACATTCTCATCATTAGTTCAGTTTCTTCGGGATCAGAAATACGGAAAACGGAAGGATAACCAAATTCACTTTGCATAACTTCTCTAGCGGCATTTTGTGCATCCTGCCAAGTATGGAACATAAAACTATACTTGAACTGATTTTCTGGCATGTATCTGAAAACCTTTAGTGTGACATGGGTTAATACGCCAAATGCGCCTTCACTTCCCATCATGATTTGGTTTATATCCGGGCCTGTAGATTTCCCAGCGTAATCATCTGTTTTAATAATTCCTCTTGGGGTTGCATATTCTTGGCCAAGTACTATATGTTCTATTTTTCCATAATATGTAGAATTTTGCCCTGCGCCTCTTGTTACTGTCCAGCCACCAACAGATGAATATTCAAAGCTTTGTGGAAAGTGTCCGCAAGTATATGCACGCTCTGCGCCAAACTCTTTTACAGCATTTCTTAGATGTGCTTCAAGGTCTGGTCCACTCATTCCAGCTTCAACAGTTATAGTTTGGTTGATCTCATTAAACTTAATTACTTTATTAAAGTTTTTGCGCATATCAAGAGATACGCCGCCCTTCATACATTCAGTTCCACGAGTGACGGATGAGCCTCCACCATAAACATATAGCGGAATTTTTTCTTTCGACACATATTCAACTATCTTTTCGATTTGCTCTTTGCTCGCTGGATACAAAACTACATCAGGTATATTTTCGACTATTTTTTTCCTAAGCCTAAGTAGGTCAAACATTGTTTTTCCATATGCCACGGACAGTCTTGAATATGCATCTGTTTTAATATTTGTTGGTCCTACTATTGTGCCTAAATCAGCTATTTGTTTAGGGGTAAGTTTAATTGGAGCATCAAATTCAACCTGCTCGTAGCCTATATTAGTTGGCTCTTTAAAGTCATCATCAGTCATTCCAAATGTATCTTTAATGACCTTATATAGTGTCTCTTTTGGCACTTTAAATCCTGTTGGGCTGCCCCATTTAAATATTTCTCTGTATGAGCCTTTGGGTGCCTGTTCCTCGATAAATGGTGGGCGAAATCCTTTGTATGGTTTTGACATTTGCTTCCTCCTAAATGATATTTTTTCTCAAGTATTTTAATAATTCGTTATAACTAATTGGTTGATATTCAACTTGCTTTGTTACTTATTTTTTGAAATGGATAGTTTAGTTAATCTTCCTTCTAAGTCCATCAAATTCCTTATTCTTATCTCTAAAGATTGGGCGCAGTACTTTTGGAACTTTTTGATATCTCTCTTCAAAGATCTTTTTATATAAAGCGTGTTTATTTTCATCGGGCATAATTGGGTCTTGATAATGGACCATCCCAGCAATTGCTTCATCTAAGTCGCCATACTCTTTAACCCCGACAAAGCCACACATAGCAGCTCCAAGGCCACTTGTTTCAAATGTTTGAACTCTAAGTACTGGGAGACCAAACATATCAGCGGTTAATTGACATACTTGGCAACTTGATGTTCCACCACCCGAAACAGCTATCTTTTCAACAGCAATTTTTGTCTTTTTCTCCAAGCTCTTCAACCCTTCAAATAGAGCAAAATTAATGCCTTCTATCATAGCTTTATATACATGTCCTCTTGTATGGGACTCGGTAAAACCTACTATTGCTCCTCTGTCTTCAGGGTGTCTAAGTCCCGCTCCCCAATAAGGAGAAACTAATAAGCCTTCTGAACCAGCTGGGATTTCAGTAATATATCTATCCATATATTTTTCTGCTATTATACCAGCTTTAGCAGCTTCTGCCTTTTCTGAATATCCAAACTGCTCAATAAACCAGGAAATCATCCAGTATCCTCTATATATTTGAATTTCAGGGTTATATCTATCTGGATGAACCGCAGGATAAGCAGGCAAAAATGCAATAGGTTCAATATATTTTTTCGTTGTCATTTGTACAGTTGCAGTTGTTCCAAAACTAAGTGAGGCTATATTTTCATTAACACAACCAGTTCCTAAAGTTTCTGTCCCTTTATCTGAGCCCGTTGCAATAACAGGAAGTCCTACAGGAAGGCCCATAATACTCGCAACGTCTTCTTTAAGCCCACCGGCTTTTTCAGTAGGTTGCACGAGATCATATAACATATCAAGAGACATCTTAAACATAGGCCTTTGCATGTGCTTTTCGGTAAACCATCTCTTGTTTTTATAATCAAAAGGTATGTGCCCGATACATGAAGCAACGGAATCAACTAGCTTTCCTGTAAGTTTTAAATTGATAAAGGCTGAAAGCATAACGAACTTTTCAGTTTTTGCCCAATTCTCTTTCTCATTATCCGCTATCCAATTTGCTCTAATTCCTGAAGCAGTCTTTTTAACAGTTTCTGTCATTCCAACTAATTTAAATAACGCCTTTGTTTTTCCAGGCATTGGAGGAATTTCTGCTTCACGCCTATCCATCCACAAAATGGCATCTCTAACAGGCTCAAGGTTTTTATCAAGTGCGATACAAACATCCCTCATAGTAGTTGGTGCAATTGCCACAACATCACTCCATTTATCGCCACTTTCTTCCTTGACTTTAGCAACAGCTTCTAAAAGTTTTTCCCAGTATATCTCTGGCTTTTGTTCAGCGTAGCCGAATTTAGTAGAATAATATGGTGTAAATGCTACTCTAGCTTTATGCAATAAGTCGCCTTTTTTATCAAAGAGCATGGCTCTAATACTTTGAGTTCCTATGTCAATGGAAAGCACTAATGGATTGTTCATTTTTTCCCTCC
>CAYMPR010000079.1:0-3532 GCA_964392385.1 uncultured Christensenellaceae bacterium
TAATTTAGACCTTAGTCTGGCACTTTGCTCTTCTACCTTTAAGCGGAACTTACTTTGGCAATTAACGACTAATTAAGACCTCGTCTATGGGGCAAATTGTGTTCAATTGTGTAATTTGATTAGATAAAAAAAGATACCGGGATTTATCGGTAAAAATCTACTTATTTATAACCACAACCAAATCATTTGGTTCAATGCTAATTTCTATTGGGCAATCAAGATCGCCTTTGAAAATCTCCGTTACTCCATTTTTAATAAGCCCAATTATTACATAGTCACCTTTTGAACTATGATACGCCGCGTTAACTAGTTCGGCTGGAGAACTAAAGCAAAGTGGAAATAGTTCATCAAAAAAGTCTTTAGCTTTATATGTATATAACTCGTATGTCTCACCTTCGCCTGAGCCGAATTCATCATAAGTTAATAAATCATAGAAAAGGTAATAAAGGGAATTATCTTTACTTAGCTGGGTCATTATTCTACTGACATATCTATTGCTTATGACTACATTTTTAATGTTGTAACTTTGTGCTATATCAAAATGCTTTGGATTTAATAGTTCAATTATGATATCAGCATTATGAATTTTCGCAATATCCCTTATCATTAATAGTGTAAGAAGCACATCTGAATCATAGTCTCCATTTGTGTTTTCATCGGCAAGGATCAAGATTGTGTCTATTTTTTTGATGTCTCTAACACATTTATTAATTGTTTCTGCGTCGTTATCTTCGACATGGATAACATTCACTTTACTGCCTGAATCAGCTTCAAATAATTTTAGGGAATTTAAAATATATTTAAGTTTTGCATTGTCCCCAAATACAACGATATTTTTTTCTTCACTGAGTAGTATTTTATTAAATCTAATCTTTCTCTCATTGACATATGGCACAGCTCTTTCAGAAAATACATTCTTCTCATTGTCGGTTAGTACATACAACTTTCCATCATGAGAGTAGATAGGAATGCTTTTATTATGTAGCCGTAGATACTCTATTGGATCGCAATCTTCGGTTGTATGAAACTCTGCTCCCTCAAAAGAAAACAATTCCTTATATACATCATTAATTTCCGGGAAAAGAATAGTTTGGGCAATTAGTCTTCCCATCATTTCATCTGGAAGGAGAGGTATAATGTTGCTTTTTAAACTAAGTCCGCCTGCTATTTTGTCATTGATTAAGTTTACAGTTTCTTGTTTTTTAGCCTCAATTATTATCGTTTGCCCCTTATTAATATCGCTGTTTGCAACAAGCATAAGGGTCTTAATTGTTTGCATCTCGCTCCCATTTGAGTCCTCAGGGGATAAAATGATTATAGTCCTCGCTTTTTCAACACAAACATCATTTAAATCGCTTCTAGAAAAGACATCTCCCTCTTTTACAATTATGTTAATTTTTTTAGCAAACTTACTTGTTCCCGAAACCTCATAGATTTTTCTTTCAATCATTTTCTCGATTTCATGTTTTTCACAACTAGAAAGAATTACTATATTGGTTATATCATCATCATATTGATAATCTGCAATAAGCTCGAGTGCCTTAGTATTCCAATTAAGAATTAAAATATGGTCGTAAATATATAGTTTACCTTTCCCACTTTCTGCCTTTTCAATAAACGATGAGAAAATACTACTAACATAACCGATAATACCGCCAGTAAAGGTAATCATCGAAGTTATAATTACAACAAGGGAAATTATACGAATTGGTACATCAACCTCGGGATCAAAAAAACCCGGCTCAAGCATCCATGTAATACCAGATTTCCAAAGTGCATTAACTACACTTCCATAGCTTCCTGGCGAAAGTATGTACGCAAGTAATGATGAAAGAAGCCATAATAATATGTTAAAACCAACGATAGATAAAAGTAGCAGTAGTCTTGCATTCTTGTTTTTCTTTATGCTTAACCACCTTTTAAAACTATTCATTCTTTTTCCCCCAAAAAACAAATGCCTTTTAAATATTATATAACTAAAAATAAATCATTGTATATGATTTTAAGCATTGTGTTATTAGGTATTTACTCCACTAACTGCAATAATATTGCATTATCTGGACAAAATCAGGGTAAAAAATCAATATATATATTATTCAAACCAAATAGGCGAACATATTGCGTAAACAAACCAAGGGCTTGTCTTAATAACATCATCAGGCATAAAGTATTTCAAGCCGATGTTATAAAAAACCTTTGATAGCCCTTTGTATTGAAATTCTACTTGTGCTCTAACATAGCCCTTATTTCTTACCTCTATACTAGCTAGATGATCTTGTTTTCTTTTTGCTTTATACGAGTAGATTTCTCCATCTTGGTCTATTACTTTTAATATATGCCCTTTCTTTAAGCCCTTTACGCTTACAGTTATTTTCGTGTCTTTTTGAAGCTCTACGGTGTCTCCAATAAGATTGTCTCCTACCCACATATCAATGAAGGTACTATCCGGATGTGAAGTGATACTTGTTCTACCTTTTTTTATGGCTTCCATTATTTCTTCAGGAGCTCTTCCTCTTGATATTACATGATTAGTCGGCATAGCAAATAGCTTAACTATTGGCACATTTAGATGAAAGTCACTGCCACCAACTGCCGATAAATGCCTGCCCTTTTTAAGCTCATTATCCCACCATTCAATTGTTTTCATGTTATCAGTTCTCATTGGCCCATTCCAAATCTCAACCACATCAAAATCAAAGTCAAGAGACCAGTTCCAGCCACACTTTGAACACATAGGATGGTTTAGGCTAACAAGTGCTCCATTAGCTTCTGCTTCCTCTTTCTTTTTCAGATATCCATCAATAGTATTAGTTATAAAGGTTCCTGAATATGGCTTTTGTAAGCCCCAAATATTTGAATGACCATGAACATATGTAAGCTCTAATCCTGGTATTACAGTAAGATAATCTAGTGATTTGGGCATGTTCAAAATAGTCCTGTTGTGATCAGTAATGAAAATATAATCTAGGCCATATTTCTTGGCTTTTTTAATAATTTGTTCATATGAAAGATTGCCATCGGAGTTCTCGGTATGAACATGGGTTTCTCCCTTATACCACCTTTTTTCTTTAGTAAATGTTTTAATCTTTAAGGAAAAATCAATCTCATCACTTATCATTCTGGCTGGGAGTACAACGACATTCCAAGTACCTTTATTTATCTTTCTAGTGTCATAACCTGGAGTTGAATAATATGGGCTAATAACTATATCTCGAATAAATGATCCCCTAGTGCCTACATCGTTACCTAATTCATCAAGCACTATAACATCTACATCGTTTCTCCAGCCCGACCCCTTAAACTTCCAGGGGCTGTAATCGTAATGAATTTCTAGTCTTTCTACATCATCTTCAATTTCAATGGGAATATAAACATATATAAACTCATCTGCTTTAGTAATCTTTTTTATATACTCTTTTTCTATAGCTGGCATATTTCACCCCTAAAAACACTATTCTATTAACTTTAACATTAACAAAATATAACTGATAAATCAACAATGGATGTTTTTATCTGCAAATCGCGGCTAAAC
>CAYMPR010000080.1:0-3458 GCA_964392385.1 uncultured Christensenellaceae bacterium
AAAAAACGAGCCCTATTTTATTAAGACTCGTTGTATATCATGATTTTGATCTATATAATTTATCTTTTGGACTCTATTTATTCAGAAATAGCATGGAAAATGACTAAAATAACTCCCATATTTGTTTCACCATTCATTACTGTAATTCCAACCTCACCAGTTCCTGAACTCATATTTGGTTGTGGGCCAACAAGGTAAGTAAAAGTATATCCTTGCGGTGAACCAACTTGAAGTAAATCCATACTTAATGCGCCTGATGATGCCGGATATTCCATTAGATATGTATTTGGTTCGCCTTGCTCAGGGATTGCTACCCCATTATATGTCGGGGCACCAAGATGCATAATCCACTTTGCATATAAAGTTGTATCTTGAGAAATGGTTGCTGTTGTAAATGGAACTGTGAGATTTGAATCCGTACACCATGCTTGAAAGAAGTAACCATCTCTTGCGGAAATCGGTATAGGGGTTGTATCTCCTTGATATACCCTGATACTGCTTACAGCACTTCCACCATTGGGCGTAAATGTTAGGGCATAAGTTTCAATCCACTGCGCTTCATATACTGCATCTAGTGCAACATCGTTTAATACGGGATCTGGAGACCATCCATCAAAGATAAAGTTAACTCTTGTTGGCGCACTTGGCAAAATGGCATCATATGTTTCTACTACAACCTGTTCATATGGAATAGTGCCAGTCTCTTGTCCGCCATTTACATCAAATGTAACCGTAAGGTTCTTCGCTGCTCTAAGAATAATTGTCTTAGTCCTTTCAACCTTATTTAAAGTAACAGTTAATATAATTGTGTAAGTTTGACCATATTCAACAGTAAATGTTTGCTCGGGCAAAGCAACACTATCACCCTCTTTATCGGTGATAGCTATGGTATACTCCGCACCAATATTTTCTATCTCTGCTTTAACAAGAGCTACTTCCTCGCTAATATCGTGAGATCCAACATCTACGACTATTTCTTCATCTGGAATTTCTGCTAAAAGTTCATCAACCGTCAGCATAGCTTTTTCATCAGCCTTACCACAAGAAGAAAAGAGAATGCCTACTGAAAAAATGAGTAAACAAAATAAGACTAAACTAACCTTTTTCATAATACTTTCCCCCTAAGAAAGATATGTAATAATTTTAGCACTTGCTCGTAAAGAAATCTACAGATATAGAATAGTCTTGTATGTATTTATCAATATTTTAGCTAACAAAATGCAGCTAATTAAAAAAGAGCAACCTTTTTCTAGGCTACTCTATTAAATTTTAAGCTTCTTCAAATTAGATCTTATGAGATTTCTTTTTATTTCCTTTGTATAAGAGTAACAATGCTGCATGTATTACAACTAAAGTGCTACTTCCATTATGGACAAGAGCGCCAATAACTGCATCTATATAGCCAAATAGAGATAAAACAATTGCAATAAAGCTAATTATCAAAGAAAGCGTAATATTTATTTTTATTGTTAAAAGCGTTCTTTTTGAGAGTCGAATCAAGACTGGTATTTTCTTCATATCATCTGATAGTAGTGAAGATTCGGCACTCTCCATTGCAACACTACTACCCATTGCGCCAATAGCTAGTGAACTATTACTAGAGGCAAGTGCTGCTGCATCATTTACGCCATCACCTATCATTAGTACTTTGCTACCAGCTAATTTTAGTTCTTCAATAGCGCTTACTTTATCTTCTGGAAGAAGTGAGGCTTTTATCTCATCAAGTCCTATTTCACTAGCAACCTTATTTGCTGCCTCTAAACTGTCTCCCGTTAACATAACTGATTTAATTCCTAGGTATTTAAGCTCAGTTATAACTTGAGCAATATTCTTTCTTAGAGTGTCGCTAATTGCAATTGAGCCCGCATATGTGCCGTTTATTGTTACTCCGACCACAGTTCTACCCCCAGTGGGTATGTTATTATACTCAACTTGAGGGATAATATCCTTTAATAATTCTAACTTATATACCCCCACTTTCTTGCCTTCAACCACAGACTCTACGCCTTTACCGACTAAACTTATGGTATTTTGGCTATCTAGTAGCTGTCCGTTATATTTTGTGATTATGGCTTTTGCAAGGGGGTGTTCACTCTTTGCTTCGGCTGATGCTGCATATTTTAGTAATTCATTTTCGTCAATACCATACGCATAGACATCTTCAACTTTTAGCTTTCCTTCTGTTATAGTTCCTGTTTTATCAAAGGCAACAGTATCAATTTTTGCAAGAGCTTCAAGCGCACTTCCACTCTTAATTAGGAGGCCTTTTTTACTGGCACTTCCTATTCCTGCAGCAACGGCTATAGGGGTTGCAAGAGCAAGTGCACAAGGGCAAAACACGACAAGCACAGTCGCTGCTCTTTGAACGCCCTCCATAATGCTAAGTTTAAATGCAAATATTGTTATGAAAAAAACCAATATGCTAATGATTAGTGATGATACAACTAAGTAAGACGCCCACTTGTCAGCTATTCGCACTACTGGTGCTTTTTTCTTCTCTGCTTGTTTTACGTATGCAATTAATTTACTAAGCGTTGTCTCATCCGACTTTTTTGTTGCAGTAATCTCAAGTGCTCCCGACATGTTTCTTGTGCCAGCATAAACTTTATCGCCTTGTTTACTTTCCCTTGGAAGATATTCTCCATTAATGTTTGAGTAGTCAATTGCACTTTCTCCCGAGAGCACAACCCCATCTACAGAGATAGTTTCATTAGGTCTAACTAGGACAATATCACCCACTAAAACACTAGTAACATTAACCTCTTCATATGTCCCATCCTGTCTTTTAATTCTAGCATTTGATGGTTTCATGGAAATTAATTTTTCAATTGCTGATCTGGATTTTGCTATAGTAAGGTTTTCAAGATATGCTCCAATTGCCATAATAAAAGCTACTTCGCCTGCTGCAAAGAAGTACGTTCCACCATGATCATGCCCTGCGCCGCCTACTCCAAACATCACCAAAAATCCAATGGTAACACTAGCTAACATTGCCATAGTAACTAGTAGAGAACTAGTGATTTTTCCCTTGATAATATTTTGATATGCAGCAACAAATAATGGGTATCCACTAATTACAATTGCTATCCATGCGGGGTCCATAAAGCCATAGTAATGGGAACCTAACTTATCATATACCATAAATGAAGATAATAAGTAGCTAGCTACAATGGATACTAGTGATACTAGTAAAAAGATAAGTTCTTTGCGTCTAGCTCTCTTGTCCAAATCGACTGTTCCGCAGCAAGTTTCAACCCCACCGCCATCGCATCCACAAGTCCCTGTTTCTTTGACTTTAACCTGCTTTTTCTTCGGCGCACAACAGCTAGATAAACCATCTTCCTCGCCACTCTCTTCTAAGCTTTCTCCTTTCCCAGAGCAACTGCATGCTCCATCGGGTTTATTACTAATTGTCTTTTTCCTCGGTGCGCAACAGCTAGATAACTCTTCTTCTCCGC
>CAYMPR010000081.1:0-3388 GCA_964392385.1 uncultured Christensenellaceae bacterium
CCATGGGCAATGTTTGCAAATGGTCCCCCATGAATAAATGCAGGTGTTCCTTCAAGACTTTGAACAAGATTAGGCATAATTGCTTCTTTCATTAAAATAGTTACTGCATCTTCTATTTTTAAATCACCACAAGTGACCATTTTGCCATCAAAAGTTTGCCCTATACTTGTGTTTTTTACTCTTCTTTTAAAGTCCTTAATATCAGTTGAAAGGCATAGTATAGCCATCATCTCACTTGCAGCAGTAATGTTAAAGCCATCTGTTCTTTCGATTCCGTTTTTTCCACCGCCGCTTGCAACAACAATATTTCTAAGCGCTCTATCATTAAGGTCAATACATCTTTTCCATGTTATTTTTAAAGGATCTATACCTAGCTCGTTACCTTGCATAATATGATTATCAATAATTGCAGAAACTAGGTTATTAGCTGTAGTAACGGCATGGAAATCCCCTGTGAAATGTAGATTAATTTCCTCCATTGGAATTACTTGAGAATAGCCACCTCCAGCAGCACCACCCTTTAGTCCAAAAACAGGGCCAAGAGATGGTTCCCTTAAAGTTATACACGCATTTTTCCCAATTTTTCTTAGAGCATCAGCTATTCCGATGGTAATAGTTGTTTTACCCTCTCCTTGTGGTGTAGGGCTTGTCGCAGTAACAAGTATTAGCTTCTTTGATTTTATACTAGGAGTTATATTTACCTTAGCCTTATTTTTACCGTATAGCTCTATATCATCTTCTTTAAGGCCAAGAGATAAAGCTACTTCCATAATATGTTTAGTATTTGCACTTCTAGCAATTTCAATATCAGATTTCATATATACTCCTGAGATTTTTTTATCCCCCTAATTATATCATTTTTTTATGCCTTTAATACCCCAAACAAATATTAACCTTTGCCTTTTTAATCTTAGACTCTAAAAAAAAGAGCTAAACGATTAGCTCTTCATATAATATGGACTCTTATTCTTGATTAGGTTTTATTAAATATATGTCATCTACTGGGACACTAAACATAAACCCTATTGCCCTCTTTTTGCAATTAATTACTATTTTTCTTACTTCTTCAACCACCTCAATAACTTGCTCATCTTTCATTACAGTTATAATTGTCTTGGAATTTTTTTTATCTTCTGGATCTGATTGCCCAAAAAAGTAGTTGTGGTGCATTGCAGAAAACAAATCAGACTTTTTCGTAATTGCTGAAGCCATTCCCTCGCTTTCTAATATCGTTGCACCTTTAATGTTTTTTTGTAAAAACATTTCAAGAATCTGTTGAATATATTGTGTTTCTTTAATAATGATAAAAAGAGCTTTCATTTTATGCACCTCTACTTTTGATGTCTTAATTGTACTATAAAACACTGTCCAAAAAATAGTCCAACCGAGATTTTTCTAAAAATTTCCTAAACTACCTTATTTATTAAATAAATAGAGCTATTAATGTGCCCACTAATACCCTTCATAACACTATTTCTTGTCAATTGGGGTCTTGGGTTTTCCTAGTATTTTTGTATATCCTTTGCCATATTGAACGCATCTACTTACTCTACTAAGCGTTGCAGAAGAAATTTCTGTTTCGGAAATTACTTGAGAATATGTTTTGCCTTCAATAAGAAGCTTTGCAGCCTTTACTCTTTGTGCCATTTGCTCAACTTCTTTTTTAGTACACAAATCATCGAAAAAGAATTCGCAATCTTTAACATTTTCGATTCTTACTATTATTTCGAAAAGGTCACCTAATAAGCTCTTATCCATTTACTCACCACCAAGAATATCCTAGCTATATTATACTTTAACACACTAATTAAGTAAAGACCGAAACTCAACATTAAACATCTATTTTTACTCTACTATTAATGTCTAAAATCGAAATGCTAACAAAAATCCTCATTATAATATCTAAAGAATAGTCGTATTTTCAATAATCTCTCTTAAATTATTTAACGGAATCAATCTTTCGTTTTTAGACAAATCCTATTTTGAGCGAAAACAATTAAACTATTGGTTTTTGTGATTTTGGAGGTGGGCCGAAATATTGGAATAACTTACATTCGATTTCGGAATTATATAGTTTTCTAGTTTTATCTGCTTTTCTCCCAAACATCTTTTCGGTATCTTTGTATGAAGAAAGGACATATGCACTCCAACTATCTAGGTTATTAAATAACTTAAAAAAGTCGGAATATAATGAATCGATATCACCTTTTAATCTTTCACCGTATGGAGGATTAGTGATGATTACTCCGTGTTTAAATCTTGAGGAAAATGTTCTCATATCTGAAGCTTGAAAATGAATTTTAGAAGCTACTCCAGCAGCTGCTGCATGCTTATTTGATAGACCTATTGCTCTAGAATCTATGTCATATCCATATATCCTTAAAGGAACATCTTTCTTTAGTGAAGTAGCCTCAAGAAGAATCTCTTTTTTTGCATCTTTTCCATTGGGGAATTGTTCATAAGAAAAGTTTCTAAGTATTCCTGGTGCAGTATTTGTACCAATTAAAGCAGCTTCAATAGGTATTGTACCCGAACCAGTAAATGGATCGAACAAAACTCTATCTTGGTTCCAAAATGATAATAAAATGATACCCGCAGCGAGAGTTTCTTTCAATGGGGCCATTCCAACTAAACTCCTATATCCTCTTTTATGAAGTGATTCTCCTGATGTATCTAGATACACCGTAACCATATCCTCAAAGATTGAAACTTCAATAACTGGGTTGGTTTCGATGTCATTTAACCTGCTTATTCCCCAAGCTTTTTGAAGCTTAATTACTATGGCTTTTTTTGTAATACTCTGTATACTTGGTACAGCCTCAAGCTTACTTTTTATGGATCTTGCTAAAACAGTTACCCCTGAATTTTTCAGTAATATATCTTCCCATTTTATTGCTAAAATTCCATCATATAGCTCATCAAAAGATAAGGCTTTAAACGATCCAATTTCAACATAAATTCTACTTGCTGTCCTTAAAAACATGTTAGTTTTTGCAATTTCATTTATGTTACCCGTAAATGGAATCTTTCCGTTAATAGCGCCTTCACAAGAAATTCCTAAACTTGCAAGCTCTCTTTTTGTAACTGCTTCTAGACCACTTTGCACACTTGCACATAATTTTAATTTCTCTTGAAAATAACTCACTTATCTCTCCCTTACTATCCAAATAACTCTTTTTAATTATACCATATTGGTACTACTTAAGTGGTTATTTATTATCTCATTATTATGCATCTATGCCAAAATTGTTACCTCTTAGAGGAGTATATTTCTTGACGATTTGCCCTTTTATTATAATCTTCAATTTATTCTTTTATCTTGCTTTCTTTACTAAGATGCTTAATGGTGATAATATTTAGAATAATAATTAGGCAACAACGCTTAAAA
>CAYMPR010000082.1:0-3340 GCA_964392385.1 uncultured Christensenellaceae bacterium
TTGCATATTCACTATTGCTGCTATGGCTCAGTCGGTAGAGCACGTCCTTGGTAAGGACGGGGTCACGCGTTCAAATCGCGTTAGCAGCTCCATAAAACGCCTAATTCGCAAGAACTAGGCGTTTATTTTTTTTTAATTAATTTTCTCTGATTAAGATTCCACTGAGGGTGTAACTTCTCTTTCTGTTTTGTCGAATTTTCACTAATAATATGTCTTTTTCACTATATAATTACTAAAATTTCACCTCTCCCATACTTGCACACGCGCATTATATTATGTATAACTAAAGTGTAGTATTGTTGCCATAAAATCCTTAAAAGGGAAAAATCATAGATAAAAACTGCCTTTGAGTTCTATTACATAACCAGGGGAATTGATTTTAAGGGGATATAATGTACAAGAAGTTAATAGTCGGTTTGGTTGTGGGAGTATTTATAACTCTCTTTGCAATTGGAGTTGCACAGATGGTTTCTTCTTCAACTGAGGATGATTTACTAGATGACAATACCAATAATCTTACTGTCGATGCTGAAGATGATTTAACTTTTCCCCTATTGTCTTTTGATTCAAATACTGGCACCGGTCGTATGGGCACGGTTGTAATTAATTATGGGGACAATTTACCCTCAAATTCGTTTGTTAAGGAAGACTATGTTTTTGTCGGGTGGTCGGAGACAATTGATGGATCTGTCAGATATGCAAATGAAGAGATATATCTCGCTTTAGAGAGTGGTGCAATTACTACTCTTTATGCCATTTGGACAAAAAATGTAGATAATCTGTGGGCAACTTCTTCCCCATTATTTCAAGAGATCTGGGGGGAATACCTTGCGGGCAATATTAATGAACAGATTCAACTTGTTTTAGCAGAAGAGTTTGTATTTGCGGGTCATCTAACAATTAATGCCACCGGCAAAATATTAATTTATGCCAACGAAATTCCTCTCGCATTTGAATGCGACATAAAATACATTGATGAGTACATTGAGCTTTTGAACATCGGCTCCGAATCGGATGGTATCACCTATTCGCAGTTTTCTAACTCAAATATTATTGTCGGAAATTATTTCTCCATAGATAAAATTCTTGCTGAGGATTGTGTTTTAGAAAATGGTGCCTATCTTAGTATAGATCGCAAAACATTGATTAGGTTTGTAGGAACTCCTGCGGAAGGTGGCGGAATTATTGAGACTAGTTATATAATTCCGGCAACAGTTACTGAAATTGGGATGTATGCGTTTGCCTCATCTACACTAACTTCTATTTCCACAGAGACCAATAGTCTTTTACAAACTGTGGGTTATGGAGCGTTTAGAGATTGCTCAGGATTATCATCTTTAATTATTCCAAATGCAGTAACTTTTATTGGTGCTTATGCCTTTGCAGGTTCTGCAATCAACTCTTTTATAATTCCTTCCGCTCTTACCAGTATTGGTGAATTCGCTTTTATGAACTGCCCTAATTTAACAACAATTGAAATTCCTTCTGGTATTAACGAAATTGATTACAAAGCATTTTTTGGCTGCACAGCACTTCAAAATATTAATGTATCAAGCCAAAATACCACATATAAATCTGTAAATGGTATACTATTTAGCGCTGATGAAACGGAATTAATACTCTATCCTGCTGGAAAAACATCCCTTACTTACATTATCCCATCTTCAGTTGAAATTATTGCAGACTATGCTTTTTCTAAAACTATCATTCTTAACTCTTTAACCATTCATCCGAATGTAACATCTATTGGCAAAAATGCATTCTTTGGCTCGGACACTGAAATAACTTTTGCACAAAACAGTGTGCTTACAACTATAGGTGAGTACACTTTCAGTGGGTATAGCGGCACTTCCTTATCTATCCCTAATGGGGTTACTTCAATTGGAGCATATGCTTTTGCTGATTCCACCTCGCTTACTTCCATAAGTCTTCCAAATACTATTATTTCTTTTGGTGATTATTTGTTTTCCAACTGCACCTCATTAACAGAAATAGAAGTTCCCTCCTCTGTCACTTCTATTGGACAATACTCATTTAATAATATTTCCTCTACCATAGCTATTCCAGAGAGTTCTAGTTTAGTTTCTCTTGGAGATTATTCATTTGCTGGATATATAGGGAGCTCTTTTACAATTCCAAAAAACATTGCAAATTTAGGAATTTTTGCTTTTTCAGACTCAACTACAGCTATTGATTTTGCTGAAGATACCGAAATAACTTATATCGGGAAATTCGCTTTTAGTGGGTATAACGGCTCAGATATAACTATTCCGAGCACAGTTAACGAAATTGGGTTTGGTGCTTTTTATAACGCCACTAATCTTACTGATATTGTTTTCCCATCCTCAATAACCGAATTATCTGATTACGTTTTTGCAAATTGCACCAGTTTAGTTTCCTTTGATATTCCTGAAAACGTAACTAGAATTGGAGAGGCAGCTTTTTCCTCTTGTACCACTTTCACTGAGGTAGATATTCCTGCAAGTGTTACCGAAATTGGCTCTTTTGCCTTCAGAGGCATAGATGCTGTAGTTCTCTTTGCCCCATTACCCCTCATCGCAACAATTGGAGACGGGGCATTTAGTGGATATAAAGGAACTGGTATTGAGATACCATCAACTGTAACTAGACTAGGGAAAAGCTCTTTTGAAAGTTGCATTAACTTTACGGAGATGGTTGTCCCTGAAACCGTAAAATATCTCGGGATTAGGGTTTTTGAGAATTGCTATAATCTTACTTCAATATCCCTTCCCTCTTCCTTAACTTCTATACCTGAAGGAACCTTTAGTAACTGCATAAGCCTTCCTTCAATTACAATATCTGACAATGTAACTACTATCGATGCACGTGCTTTTAATATGTGCAGAAATTTATTATGGGTTAATTTTGGAGAAAATTCAAAACTTCAAAGCATTGGCAATTGGGCTTTCCTTGGTTGCAGTAAAATGGCTTCGTTTTCCATTCCTTCAAAAGTAAATAATATTAGCTATCTGTCTTTTTATGGATGTCACGCACTAACAGAAATAACTATTCCTGCTTCAGTAATGGATATAGGGTATCTAGCATTTTATGGCTGTACAAATTTAGTCAGTGTACATATGGAATCTTCTACTCCTCCAACTCTTGGTAGTAGCGCCTTACTATATAATGGTACTGGAAGGATGATTTATGTGCCCGAGGGAAGTGTAGAGACTTACCGTGCCACAAAAGACTGGAGTTACTACGCTAATAACATTGTTTCAGAATAAATAGTTCTATCTTTCGCTCTATTCTTTTCTCTATATGATACTTCCTCATAATATTTGAATTTCGTATATATCAGAAAAGAATATTTTCTTTT
>CAYMPR010000083.1:0-3299 GCA_964392385.1 uncultured Christensenellaceae bacterium
GGACTAGCATAAGGTTATTACACTTTTAAGGAGGGAAATAGATATGACAAAGTATGCGGTATTAGTAATTGATATGCTTAACGATTTTGTAACTGGAGCTCTTGGGTGTGATAGAGCTAGAGCGGTTGTTCCTCATTTAGCCAATCTTATAAAAGCGGCAAGACAAAAAAAAGTCCCAGTTATTTATTGTAGCGATAGCCATCTTAAGGATATAGATGGCGAGCTTAAGCTATGGGGGAATCATGCAATTCGCGGAACCAAGGGTGCGGAAATTATCCCAGAATTAAAAGCTACTGATAAAGACTTTATTGTTCTAAAAAGAAGATATAGTGGGTTCTTTCAGACTGATTTACAGCTACTCTTAACTGAACTTGGCGTAGATACTCTTATTATAACTGGCCTTCATACCCATATGTGTTGTAGACATACTAGTGCTGATGGTTTTAGCTTTGGGTACAAAATAGTTGTACCAAAGGAAACTACTAACGCTTTTACAGAAGAAGATTATTTAAGTGGTCTTAAGTATCTTAAGGATGTTTACGGCGCTGAAATTATTACTCTAAGCGATTTAATAAATAAATTTTAACTCCCTTCTTTGTCCCAAATTTCTTTTAGTTTATCTTGAATAATATCGTGGTATAATTAAGCCATAATTAGTTTTTTGATAGGCTATATTTTGTTACGAACAGACCATCATCAGTTTTGATAGACTATATATTGGAATAAGGAAAGTAGCATGAAATCAAGGCTTTTTGTCTTCTTCTCTTTAATTTGTATTTTTTTAGGCATTTTTTTCACGGGATGTACAAAAAACCGAGAATACATACCAAATGAATCGGTTACACTAAGTTTTAGTAAAATACCTTCTTCTAACGATATATATGTAATAAACAAAACAGGTTTATCTGATGCTGAAGTCAATTTAGTTGTTTCGCTACAAGGTATAGTTGCAAAAATATCCCCTTCTATATACATAATCGAACCGGGAGTCGCCGACAGAGCATCATATATTGGCTATTTAGCAGATTTTGAAGATTCTGGTTCAGTACTTCATTACAATGATTCACAAAATTTACCATGGACTCCCCTTTCATTACTTGACCATTTTCTTCCTTCAATTACTAATAGTGGCTTTGTTACATATACACTAAGCGATGATAATGCTGGTGTAAATATGGCGTCAACAATTTCAGGGGTTGAGGGTTGGCTTGCTGTACCTAGTGAATTAAGAGAAGGTGTAATAGGCTTAGGATTAGTAGAAAAAAGGGATTTGACCGTCGAAGATCAACGGCCCGTTAAGATGATGGAATCAGTATTCAACGAATACAAGGACAGATTAAGCAAAAAGCTTTTAATCCATCAAAGTGAAAAAGCGACAGGGCTTAGAGACTTTGGTATCCAACAAAATGCTTTTATTTTTTACACTTCAGAAACATATACCGAAAAGAATTTCCGTAGTGAGGTCTTGAATTGGGCAGAAGATAATATTCCCATACTTGGTTGGACAGATAGTGAAATCGGTTTCGTAAACAATATTTCTCCCGAGGGAAAATATATTGTTGCTATGGATCATGCATATAACAACAGTTTCCTTATCGGAAAAACATTAGATATCCCACAGCAAAAATATATCAATGATGCAGTAATTGATTCTTCCAAACATTATGCAGCTATTGTCATGTCGGATGGGGATAATATTCAATGGACTCAAGGAGGGTTTTCAACCTTTTCAGAAAAGCTATTGCTTGGAATTGACTCGCCAATTAGCTGGACTTTCCCAACGCTACTTGCTGAAATTGCTCCTGAGGTTACCTCCTATACATATAATCGGGCAACTATTAATGATTATTTTGTTTCCGGCATTTCAGGTGTTGGATATTTTCATTTAGGACAATACCCAAGAGAATGTTTAGATGGACATACGCTTGATACCGCCTTATTAATGGAAAAAAGTAACATGTCTATTGTGACAATTAAAGAAAGTAAACCTTTTATTGGATTTAATGAAGCGAAATTCGAGGATGAGCTTGATTCATATGCTGCCCACCCTGTAATTAAGGGAGGGATAATTCAAATGGATCCCGATAGATATGAGGCAGGAAATGGAAAGGTGTATTTTCGAAACAATAAGCCTTTCGCTTGCGTCAGACTATCTCTTTGGCACCCTTCAAATGAATATTCTGGAGTAACTAAAAGCTGGCTTGATGAACAAGTAGAAAAAGCCAATAATTACCCTGCTAATATTACCTCCACTGAAGGATACTCTATAATTAATGTTCACCCTTGGTCAATTTCAGTAGAGGATTTAAAGTATTTTATAGACAACCTTGACGATGACATTGTTTTAGTTTCTGCAGAAGAGCTAATTGATTTAATGGCTGCAAATGTTGCAAGATAGTTTATAATATTTACATATAATCTCGTTTAAAATATAAAGGAAATTAATATATCCCAATTATTCACTCTATTACAGTAGAAAAATCGGAGAAAAACATGAAACCTGAGACAAAGCGTAATTTGATTGATAAAGGTGCTTTTGCACTTGGAGCAGTTGGAAAAGATTTAATTTCCAATTATGTAGGCATGTTTTATCTTTTCTTTTTAACTGCAGCCGTTGGTCTTTCACCGCTAGTACTTGGGGTTGCCTTCTTCTTTACGAAAATTTGGGATGGAATAAACGATCCAATTGTTGGCACACTAGTTGATAATACACGCTCTCGTTTTGGAAAATATCGCCCTTGGCTTCTATTTGGCACATTAATTAACGGAATAATAATGATTCTAATGTTTATAGATGTTGGGAATTCCGTTATAGCAAAGTATGTATTTTACATTGCAATGTATATTTTGTGGGACATGACCTTCACAATGATGGATATACCATACTGGGCTATGATTCCTTCTCTTGCAGAAAACGATAAGGAAAGAAACAACATTTCGACAATTGCCAGGATTTTTACTGGGATTGGTACTCTTGTTGTGGTTGTGTTCACCCCTTTCTTCTTGGAAAAAGTGTATAGCAATGATTCAAAAGAAGGTTATCTTGTAGCTTCTGCAATTTTCACTTCTGCTTATGTATTAATGATGTGTATAATGGCATTTTTTATAAGAGAAAAATATACTGTTGTTTCCGAAAAATTAAAAGCTAAAGAAGTATTGCCAACTCTAGCAAAAAACGATCAGCTCAGATCCGTTTTGGTTTTTGGAATATTAAATTTCACTGCTATGGTTATAACCTCTGTTATTGCCCCTTATCTATTTACCTATGTACTAGGTGACTTTACTCTAATTAGTCTTTT
>CAYMPR010000084.1:0-3260 GCA_964392385.1 uncultured Christensenellaceae bacterium
TTGCTTTTTATCGTGAGCTTTATTTCATTTGAATTGCTTCTTTTGCCATTTTAACTATATCTGCTGCTTCCATATTAAATACTTTTTTAAGATATGCGAGTTTCCCTACTTCACCAAATTTTTCTTTAACACCTACTGCCTTAATTGGAACAGGATAGTTTTCGGATAAAACTTCACAAACAGCACTATGCAAAGCGCCCATTACGTTATGATTTTCCGCAGTAACAACTGCACCTGTCTTTTTTGCAGATGCAATAATAGTTTCTTTATCTATTGGTTTTATTGTTGGGCAGCAAATAATCTCTGCATGGATGCCCTCACCCGCTAGAAGTGTTGCAGCTTCCTTTGCAACAGCTGCCATTATTCCACTAGCTACAATAGTAACATCTTTTCCGTCGCATACTTTATATGCTTTAAAAAGATTAAACTGTTTTCCTTCTTCGAAAACAATTGTAGGATTTTTCCTGTGCATTCTAACATAAACAGGGCCTACATGCTCTAGTATTTGTGGCAAAGCTTGTTCAAACTCAACTACATCTGTGGGTTCATAAATAACAATATTTGGGATGGAACGCAACATGCCTATATCTTCAAATGGCATATGAGTTCCTCCATTAAGCTCGGCAGTAATTCCAGGATCTGTGCCGATTATTTTTACATTTTGCTTTGCGTAGCAAATTGAAATCATAACTTGGTCCGCTGCTCTTCTAGTCACAAATGGAGCAAAACTATGAATAAAAGGTATAAAACCATAAGATGCTAGACCGGCTGCAACAGATGTCATGTTGGCCTCTGCAATACCAACGTTGTATGCCCTGCTAGGAAACTCCTTTTCAAGCCTTAATGTGGTGGAACACTTCGCTAAATCGGCATCAACAACAACTACTCTTGGATCTGTTTTAATTTTCTCTTGCAAAAAATCTACGAGAATATCTCTCATCATAATATCTTGTTTCATTTTGCACCTCCAATCTCTCTTAATGCAGTTTCTTTTTGTTCTGCTGATATAGACATTGAATGGCAACCAACAAGAGCTGCTTCGACAAAGGAAATTCCTTTTCCTTTAACGGTATTTAATATAATCATCTTAGGCTTGCCAGTTACTTTTTTTGCTTTTTCAATCGTTTTATCTATAGCTTCTACATCATGCCCATCAATTTCATAAACTTCCCACTTGAATGCTTTCCATTTTTCAGCAAGTGGCGCTACATCATTAATTTCTTCAATGGTTCCATCTAGCTGTAATTTATTATAATCGGTAAAGGCTATTAGGTTATCGAGTTTTTGATTAGCAGCAAACATTGCAGCTTCCCAAATCTGTCCCTCTTGACTCTCCCCATCGCCAATTATAGTATAGATAGTTGCACCATCCTTTTTAATCCTTGAACCTAAGGCAATTCCTACCGCACAAGAAAATCCTTGTCCTAAAGATCCCGCAGTCATATCGATTCCAGGTGTCTTATTCATATCACAATGGCTTGGCAAATTTGTACCACCTTGATTAAGCGTTAATAATTGCTCTTTCGGGAAAAAGCCTTTTTCTGCAAGAACAGAATAAACGGCTGGCCCAGCGTGCCCCTTGCTACAAACTAAACGGTCCCTTCCTTCCATTTTAGGGTTTTGGGGATCGACTTTCATATGTTTTCCATATAGAACGGCTAGTACATCTGCAATTGATAAGCAACCGCCAATGTGACCAACGCCTATACTCGCTATACATTCAACTATGTTTTTACGAATTGAACGCGCAAGTTCTTTCAACTTAATAGTATCGCTCATGTCTCCTCCTTGATTTTTTAATTTATTTATATTCTATTACTTAATATCTATGCTGTCAATAAACGCCCTTTTCCTTTTCGCTTTATAAGTAATATATATGGCTTATTTTCCTCTTTATTAATTACAATCCCTTTTTAGTAATAACAATGAAAAATGCAAGAAAACAATTACTATTTTATCCTTATTAAATGAAAAAAGGCATACCTTTAGGGTACGCCTATAATTTAACTTTTATTATAATTACTCTTCAGAAATAGCTTCTTGTGGGCAAGTTCCAGCACAAACGCCACAGCTTAAACATTCATCTGGATTAATGGTATATTTACCATCTTCTTCTGCTATAGCTCCAACTGGGCAAGCATTCGAACATTCTCCACATTGAATACAAGTATCTTGATCTATTACATATGCCATATCACTTATTCTCCTTAATAATATTATTATTTATTTAACACTAGAAATTATTTTATCACCATTAGCCCATGGTGTCAATAATGATAATAAAACACATATTATTTATTATCATCTTCGATATTTTCCTCGGCGGTATTTGCTACGTCTTGGTCGGTATCGGTTTTAGTAGCAATATCATCAGATTCAAGGGTTTCATCTTCCTTTTCGCCACTATCATTATTGCATTTGTCGCAATTTTCACAGCCTTGAAATTTGAGTTCCGCAAGAGAAAATGTTTTATGGGTAAAAATATCATCCCTAAAAAATCTAATCGTAACTTTTTCCTTCATAACATCACAAGCTGTAACTACTCCTTCACCATCAGGGGTTTCCACTCTTGTTTTGATTTTTGGCATTTTTTTATTGGCCTCTTGATAAAAGTCATCTTCATACCTTAAACAACACATTGGTTTCCCGCAATAGCCATTCACCGAATTAGGATTTAGAGACAAGTTTTGATTTTTTGCCATTTTAATAGAGGCTTTTGCATAATTCGCAAGAAAAGTCGTGCAACAACAAGGGATTCCACATATGCCAACTGCCCCCTTCATAGAAAGATCTTCTCTTTCATATATTTGGCGCATTTCAATTCTTCCGCCTAGTGTACTTGCTAGTCTTCTGACTAATTCGCGAAAGTCAACTCTCCCATCAGCAGTGTAGTATACTATTGTTTTTTTCCTATCAAACGTATATTCGACATCGGTAACTTTCATTTGCAATTTACATTCTTTAACCTTTTCTTCGGTACGTTCTATTAATTCCTTTCTTGAATCGAGGTTTTCCCTATTTCTTTCGATATCTCTTTCAGTAGCTCTTCTTTGTATAGGTTTTAGAGGTTGAACTACCTCTGAATCTGGCACTTCTTTGTTACCCATAGTTACCTCGCCAAACTCTATTCCTCTAATGGTTTCAACAACAACAAAGTCGCCTACTTTGAACTCTTCTTGTAGTGGATCAAAATAGTACGGTCTTGGTGCGGTTCTAAATTTAACAGAAATTACATTTGCCATCATCTTCCTCCGAATGTT
>CAYMPR010000085.1:0-3205 GCA_964392385.1 uncultured Christensenellaceae bacterium
TCCTGAACGGCTAAAGCGCCCCCAAATTTAGTATTTACTTTCACCTTAATTCTCCCCTTTAAAAAATATTTCTTCAACTATTGGCGTAATCTCCGTTTTAATCTTGGTACGTGCTGTGTCAATCATCCCCTTGGTTATTTTATCACTAAGGTCAAATTCGCTATCAAGCCTGTTCACTGTGGCAAGATTACTAACTGCGACTATAATCTTAGAGACAATCTCATCGGGGGTGGCCTTGTCTATTTCAATTGGTAACCCAGGTGCTAGCATTATCGCAAGCTTCCCCCCCGATGAAGACGTCATATTCTCGCCGTCCTCGAGCTTTTCTTTTATTTTCTGTATGAGATTATCAATACCCTCACCCATTGCTTCCATGTTCCCTGAAGATACTTTCACAGAATTTCCGATAGTAGGGTCAACAATTAAAACGATTGCCTTTAAAATACTCGCTTTAACCAATGGCGTCAAGCCTACCTGGAAATAACTTCTTAAATCAGTACCCTCTACCACAAGAGGAGCATTGTCAAAATACCTCTGTAGTGTTTTACGAGGTATGTTCAGCCGTCTCATTAAATTAATCAGCGTAGGAATACTCCCAACACAAAAATTAGCAAGGCCTCTAGGACTAAGCTGGACAATATCGCCACCCGCCTCCTCATCTGAAGCAATACCAACTATAGCATCATCATCTATTTGGCCTTTAACCTGCTCAAATACATTAAGGGCTAACTGTGCGCCCTCCTTCTTTTTTGGTGTATCCGCATTCTTAACGTTGTCTACCAAAGTCTGATACACAGCCTCACTTCCAGCCGCCCAGTCAATGGGCGCAATAAAAAGATTGGGGTAAAACCTATCCACTAACGCGGGGTCAAGTGGAACTGTACCCTCAAAGGCACCTCTAGCGCCGTCAAGAGTAGTCAAGTTTCCCGCAGCAACAACACAGTGAATAACATCATTTAAAACATATGTTTCATTATACTCTTTCTTTGAGGGGTGTGTTATTCCAAGAAGCATATTTTGAATACTGGAATTAATCCTTGTAATTTCGTCCAAAAATAGCAAGACTCGTTTGCCGTCGTTTTTGTCATATTCCTTAAATATCTGAGTCACAATCGGGGGTACCGTTTCTTGTGTAAACTGACGTTTCATCCCATCCTTAACCCTTCCTTCTAGCAGTTTCCCAGTAGCCTCGTCTTTAACTACCTCAGGCATCCCATTTATTTGATAGGCTTGTTTACCTAAAATACTTAGTTTTACCACCGGAATACCAAGCTCTTTGGCAATATCTTCTACCACATAAGACTTCCCCCACCCCGGAGCCCCGAGTATCATACAATTTTGTTCTTCTTGAATACATCCCATTAGCCGTTCACGCATAAAGTCTTTGGTAACTATCCCTGCCCCCACTTTATCAAGAACTTCCCAGTTTCTTGGAGAAAGTCCCATCTCTATTAGTGCATTCTTTAACCCACGATAAAACGGATACTTCTTATTTGTTTGATAGCTCTTCGCATCCGCAGAATCCTCTGTCGCCACAACTTTCTGGTTTTTTAAATTATTAATACGCACTTTTCACCTCACAATTTTTATTTTATACTTTTCATAAAACTTTTTAACATATTATTCCCATTTTCTTGCAAGCCCAATTTTACCTCATCCCAAAGGCTAGCCGTATCCCCTTCCATCATTCCTGTGCTCTCAGTCGCCACCGCAATTGCTGGACTATCTAATACTGTATCTAAAGACGCGGGACTAGAATATACTTGTGGCATTTTTTCCCTATTTGGACTACTAATAGCGGGAAGATTATTATATTTTAACGACAAAGCATTTGCTATTATAAAATCCAACGCATCTTCATTAGACGTAGCTTTTATCTTTTTCGCTATTGCACCTTTAACGGAATCTTTTAATGAATCAGCAATATACTCTTTTATCGCCTTAACGGAAGATTTATAAAGGTCTACCCCAATAGTTTTATCTGCAAGTATTACCTCCCCCTCTTCCATTGCAATAGCACCTTGAATTAGTTTCAAAAACTGTATTGGCGTTAAAACATCCGACTGAAAATCAATACAAGAAACTGTTGCCCTTGGGTTCATTATTGCTATTTGTGCCCACCTATGATGCCCGTCTATAATAAAGGTCTTATTAAATGTAATTATAGGAGCAACTATAGTAACTGCCCCGTCTACAAAATAAGAAGAAACAGGCTCTTCACCTGAAAATGGAAACTCCATAGCTTTTTTCATATTTAACTGATTTTGAGTGGGTATTAATCTTGCAACAGGAATTTCAACCTCATCCCTACTTATTTCAACTTTTGAATACTCATTAAAACCCTCATTAAAAATCTCAGAAAGCCTGTCAGATTTTGTAATTGATTTTAATTGAGATAAATATTGTGGATAAGACAATAAACGCAACCTTGCCAATAATTGTGTATATGCTTCTTTTTTAGGCATTGTTAAAGTGTCATACTTTGAGGTAAGCTTACTTGGGTGTACAACATCTGCATTCGCCTCTTCTAGCGCTCTATTATGCAAATATCCCCCATAAAGAATCTCCCGAGAATAGTTTATTTTATTTTTTGAAGCCCCCTCTTTTGCTGAGGGCTTTTTACTATCAATAGCCTTATCCTCGCTTTCTTCCTTGGACCTCTTTATATATTCTTGCAGTGTTTTCAATACCTGCTCTTTAGAATCAAAATATTTTTTTATTTTTACCACAAAACCCTTCCAATTCTTACGAGTAGGAAGAACCCCTTCAGTGGCGACAGTATCTTTTTTTCCAACTTCTCTAATAATATCTTTACAAAGTTCAGGGCTCTTTTTAGATAATTCAAAAAGTGTTTTAATTATCTCTTCCTTCTCTTTGGGGGTATTTCCATTTGGTGATTCCTTTACGGGAGTTTTAGCACCTTTATTAGCCCCTTCCTGCCCCGCCATACTTGTGTTTAAATTTTGTAAAGTATCTTCCTCTTTAATATCCTCTTCTTCAAGATTAATTTTTTTCATTTCGTTTCTATTATATGCATTGGGCTTTTTGGCACCCTTTGATACGTCATCACTCCCTTTACTCGGGGACCTTTTAAAAGTCTTGCCCTCTACACTAGGTGCAATTGCCCCTTTTGCTGAAAGCTCACCCCCATCAAGAAAATCTGCAAAAAAATCACCATTAACTCCATGAATTGCACGTTCATCTA
>CAYMPR010000086.1:0-3191 GCA_964392385.1 uncultured Christensenellaceae bacterium
TCAGGCTGCATCGGAGATGCGTGTCTTTCTGTGAAAGACGGCAAGCATCGAGGGTGGATTCTTTTCCATGGACAGTCAAGAGAAACATGGCACATAAATTGGTAAGGGTAAATCATAATTAAAAAACCGTTACTGATGTTTTTAAATGGTGAGTGTCCTAAAGCGTATAATATGACTATTTGCCAAGCAAGAAGAGCAGAAAGTAAACGGCTTTTATAAGAACAAAATAAGTTGTATGAAGACAAGAAGTTTACTCGGAATGCTTGTGCTATTACTATTAGCAATTAGCTTTGTAGGTTGTGATAAAAACAAAGAAACAGTAGGAGAACTAACTCCCGAAGCTCTTTATCAAACATCATGGCGTGGTACAGGACACTGTGAAGCATGGGCCTTAAAAGATAGGGGCATAGGTATCCAATTCATAAGTACAAATAATGGGATAGTAAATTGGCAAGACTATGATGAGTTTGATATTACCTTCACAATAGAGGGGAAATATATTAAATTTAATGACCTTGCTTATCAACTGGCTGGAGCACCTTGGGTTATTAAAAATTATACAAAATCACATATAACTCTAATACAAAATGAGGCTAGTCCCAACAAAGAAAAAGTAGCTACAATAGAATTGGAGAAAATAACTAATTAGTATAAGTGGGTGATGTTGCTGACAGTTCCAATGCTTCGGAATAATACTCAAAATACGCTGATTCAAGTATTTGGGACTAGTATGATGAGTTCCAATGCTTCGGAATAATGCTCAAAATTGTCTCGCAACGACTTTGCAATTGTTTCAGGATTGCCTAATAGATTGTCATGAGCATCCTTATACTGAATTGACTTATTCAACAAATAGCAAACTAAGATATAACCTGCTTCTTCGTCCTTAGGTATTGATTCTCTACAATATCTTCAATCTCTATAATCAACTCTGAACGCTTGTTAGATGTTAGACACTTGACTATTTCCCATATTTAATAATGACAACGGCCATGTTAAAAACATATATTATTGATTTCTGATTTTGTTCCCAAGAATAAAACCGAAAATACCTGTAAGAAGTACACCAATAGTGGTTTGCAGCACATTAAGAACATCAACAAAAGGAGATATTCCTTCAATGGCATTTGAACTAATACCTACCATATTTTTTAGGCTAACCCAAATAGAGTCGAGCCAACTTGGAAAAGAAACGTTCCCATTGTAGAAAAAAGCAAACATAAATATTACAAAAATATACGTTAAAATCATCTTAATCATACTTTCGCCAAATCCGAAGAATATGTTTGAAACGTAGTTAGTGAATATTTTCCAACTATGTTTAATTTTTGTGCAAAAAGGTTGTTTGTTAAACTCAGCTATATAGCGCCTTGTCTCCATTTTTTTACCTTGCACATAGGCCCAATTTGCATCAGAATAGAAGCCTTTGCTCATCCACAAGCCGTTTAAGTTTTTATAAATATCTTCGGCATCGGCAAAGCGTGCTTTTATTGCAGTATTTATGTCCCATTGAGAAATTTGCTGTTGGTCATTTTTTCTAATCGATGGACCTTCAGTATTCCAATCTTCAAGGAATCTTTTATAGATTGATTTATCTTGCTGTATAATTTTGTCTTTATGTAAATTGCCCCTCCTTATATTTGCACCTTCATTGAAGTAGGTGTAGTAAAGACTCGATCTTGAAATAAGTGATTTTCTAAAAATAATTACCCCTAATAGATTTGATCGATAAAAATCACAAAAATCTATTATAGATTCTTCAAATGTACTATTATTAAGTTCGGAATATCTGAAATCTGACCAAGAAATACTCGCTTTTCTAAACCTGCAATTGATGAGCGTGGATTTTTTAAAAGAGCATCGTGATATTGAAACATCATCAGTGCCTTGAGTTTGATCGAAGTTGCAGGATTTGAGAGTAGCACCATCAAAATATACGTTTTGAAGGTGAGAGTTTAAAAAGGAGACATTGGAAATTTCTTTGCTTTGGTATTGTTCGGTTGAAAAAATGACATTTTTAAGAGTGCAACCAGAAAAATCAAAATTAGAAATATCCATCTGACTCAAGTCTACATCCAAAATTGACCTCTTTTCCTTAAGTTCAATTAAAATAGAAATATCTGTGATAATAATAAAATTTTGAAACATCTCTGAAAAGTTAGATTATACATATTGTTATAAACGCAACTAATTAAATTGACTCTAAGTAACACTGAATGGGAAAACTATAAGAATTTTACAGTCTTACGATGGAATAAATATTAGGCTCTGCTAAGATATAAATTATTTTATATAAAATACATATAATCAAAGCGAAGAAATAATGAAAAATATTAATAATAAAAAACTCTGCTCCACAACTATTTAATTTTGGTATCAGCTCTTCTATTTCGTTGATTTATCAATTCGAAGATATCATGGTGAACTGCAGCAAAGCGATATAAGGTAGAACAGGAGATATTAAACTCTTCGCATATCGCTTTTATCGTTTTTTCAGTAGATAGCTTCTTCATCAGCAGGCCCTTATTCTCATACAATATGCCTATTTTTACTCCACTTCCTTTTCTACGACCCATGTGCTCTCCCTGCGCTTTACGTAGTGCCATCGCCTCTTTGGTGCGCTGTGATATGAGTTTGTGCTCTATCTCAGCTGCTAAGCCGAAGGCAAAGCTCAACACTTTACTATTAATGCTATCATCGAACGTATAGCCGTCCTTGGTGCTGTATATCGAGATGTTGTTGTCAACACAATATTTCATAATAGTCATTATCTCATGCAAAGAGCGACTTAAACGAGATATCTCGGTCACAATGAGCGTATCTCCGCTTTTAAGGTGCTTTAGCGTCTTTCCAAGATTTCTTTTCCGACTCTCAGTTTTGCCGCTAATGGTATCCGTAATCCAACGATCGACAGTAATACCTTTGTTGTTTGTGTAATGCAATATTTCCCCTCGTTGATTCTCAAGGTGCTGACGGGTCGTGCTGACCCTTAGATAAGCTATAACCATAAAACTAAAATTTAATATTAAACATTATATGACTAATATGTCCTATTTCAGTTTTTGATGAAAATATAATAGTAGGAGGTTAAAAATTGATTTTTAAATATGCAAATATATTAAAATAATAACGCCTTTTAAAACATTATTAGATAGAATATTAGATGATATTATCGAAAGGCTTCCCTTAAT
>CAYMPR010000087.1:0-2043 GCA_964392385.1 uncultured Christensenellaceae bacterium
TTGCTATTGTTTGAGGGTATTCTCCAAACCAAACATAATTCACTGTAGTTTTTAAGTATTCCCCTATCCAGATAGGTTCATATGCTCTTGCATATCCATATGTTTCTATTGCTTTTGATATTGATATTAACGATTGACAAACAGAACAATAGCCATCAGCTCCTTCGTTGTGTCCAATATAACCACATTTTGTGCAAGTGCAGTTGTCATCAAATGTGTGAGAATTGCAAATTTCCCATTTTGCATAGTATTGTAAATTTCCATATGCACCTATAGGTATATCTGTAACAGCACTCCCGCTCATTAGCTCATTATCAAACCATCCAAGGAATATAGAGCCAGTTTTTGTGGGAGGTAAAAGGGCTATCTCTTCGTTTCTAGTTGTATAAACTAAAAGATTGCTTAAATGGTTTTGAGCACCCTCAAGGTTGTTATATGTAATATCATATCTTTCTTTTGCGCTTGGAAGACCAATTTCTTCAAAATCCCATATTGTTTCATCCCAGAAAGGCTCAATATAACTAACAATAGCTCCCAAAGTGCTTTCTTCGTGTAACGTCCAATTTATTCTTGCATAATATGTGTTACCGTTTCTAAAAAAGCTGTTTTCTTCTTCGCCTATCATTCCCCCTTGCGAGATATTGTTAATAGAAATATTTACATCATCTCCAACACTATTCAGTAATAGTGTTCCAGAACTTGTAACAGCTATTCCCCGAGCAGATGCGCTTCCACCTGTTATCGTTACAAGTAATCGTCCACTAACTATTACATTCCTTATAATGCCAGAAGCAGAGAAGAAAAGACCCCAGTTTAAATCTTCGTTTTCTATAGTTCCTGCAAATTTCATATTTATTATCTTGTGCCCTTGTCCATCGAATAACCCTGTAAAACTACCTGGGTCTATCCATTCATTTCCAGTTGTTCCTATTAAGTCGATATCACTTTCTAAAACATAATACCCCCATCCGTTCATGTTTTTTAAATCAGTTGCGTTTGATATAACTATTGGAGTGGAATTAGTTAGACATAGTTTTGAATCCGTTACTATCCCTACTATCTCTTTTGTTTTTTCTCCCACTGATTCGTTGCTATATGATATACTAGATAGCTCTAGCGAATTCCACCCCGCATTAAAATAGTTTTCAATTAGTAGAGTATTATTATCAATAGAGTTAAAGTATTGATGGTATTTGGAATAAGTATTTCCACTTATCATTATTGAATCAATAGAATATCCCGTTCTATTTGCCAACTCAACTAGGCAGTAGTATTTTTCACCTTGGGCTACAAATTCAGGCTCCCTGCCATTTTTATCTATGATCTTTATTGATAAAACATTTAATTCACCGTTTACAAAAACACTTGCCGTGTTATTTTCATTTACCTCCATCTTTCTCTCTACGCCATTTAGTGTTCCTACTATTTCTGTTACTGTTAAATCTGTATTACCTCCCTCGAACTGGTCTTCAACAGTCATATTTACAATGATTTCACTATATGAAGTTCCAGAGGAAACATTATAGTATTGACCATTAATCTTTACTTTCGTAAAGCTTACATTGTTAGGGTTATTTACTAAAGCTTCAAAATATATTATTTCTCCTTTACTTACTGGACCAGTATTTGCGCAGGTTGCTTGAGTAAAGGTAAGGTTTGGTGCTGTCCATATTGGTAAATTAACAATACTACTTTGTTCTCCTAATCCATCATTAAGATTGTATACATACGTTACTTTGACTGTGTATAGGTTGTTTGAGAGGAGATCACTAAAGGTGCGAACATCTAGAGTTGATGCTTCTATTGGCGTATCCGTTCCATGTATAAGCTCTATCTTGGTAATCTCTCCGACTGAGTCCGTATCTGTCTCTGTGATTTCAAAAGATACACTTGTTTGCGTGCTATCTGGATTGATGATCGTTAGCTCAGGAGTTGCTTTTAATACTGTCGTTATTTCCTGTTCCCTAATGATTGTCTTATCTCCAGTGCCATCATTAAGATTGTATACATACGTTACTTTGACTGTGTATAGGTTGTTTGAGA
>CAYMPR010000087.1:2143-3190 GCA_964392385.1 uncultured Christensenellaceae bacterium
TACACTTGTTTGCGTGCTATCTGGATTGATGATCGTTAGCTCAGGAGTTGCTTTTGGGGCGGTTGTGAAAAATACAGAAATAGTTTCACTTTCTTGATTTAAATTAAGATAGCTTGCTCTTATCTCATATTCTACATTACTTAACAAGTTGCTAAATTGTAATGCGGTTGATAATGTTTCCTCCTCTACTTTCTCTCCTTCCAGGAATAATGAGAGGCTGGTTATTGTTTTATTTTCATATGTTTCTTCCCATAGGTAGTCGAAAGTTATACCAGTTTGAGTAACTGATATATCATCGAATAAAACTATTGTCTTTGTATATTCTGCATTGGTATAAATAGTATTCAGTTGAATACCATCTCCACTTAAATTGTCGTAAAGAACTACTATTCCATACTGATATAGTTTATTTGGAACCAAAGAGTCAAATGTTATACTGTTTTCTCCAGCGACTAATTCCTTGGTGCTAATAATAGAAACTCCATCATATAACACTGCTTTAGCATATCCTTCACTCTTTTCAATGAGATTATATAAATCCACAAGATTTGCGTTAAAGGAAATAGAATTTAATGTTGTGACATTATTGCTTACATTGACATATGTTTGGTCATCTGCACTTATCCCTGCTTTGATTGTCTTTTCTCCTTCAATTATGACATCCTTTATGTCTGTCCCATCAATGTACTTGATAGCATCGATTGTGTAGTCTACTATTCCAGCTGCTTCTCCGACGTTTAACTTGAGTATAAGATTCTCAAGGTCTGAACCTTCTTCAAACATGTAACTAGTATATTTATTGCCATTGAGAGTAAAAGAAACTATCTCGTAGCTATCTGGATTTAGCACCTTAATAGTTATATAAATGTCTTGATTTTTGTTAGCATAATATATTTCAGCGCCACTTCCAACTACTGATAAGGTGCTTTCTGTTTTTTGATCAATTGTAGGAACTTCTTCAAAAGGTGTTTCTTGATCTATATCTTCGTCTCTTCCTGTATGGTCTCCATGGATATATTTTGCAACATCGGATGCGTTTTCGTCTGG
>CAYMPR010000088.1:0-3099 GCA_964392385.1 uncultured Christensenellaceae bacterium
TTGTCAAACGAAGTTTAAAAATTGGCAATAAAGTTATAAGAAATTTTTTATTTTGGAGCTTTGTTAAATAAAATATGTTGTTCGTATGACATTTGGAGCATGTTTAATAAGGTACAGGTTATTGAACTTGTATTTATAACTCATCTTAGAAGTACTTTTCTGTCTACATTACTTCTCCTAATATATTTAACATTTTGCAGGTTTATTGCAATATCACCTTAATATACATACAATATGTACTATTATCATCTAAATATCCATATTAAACATATATAAAAAGCTTATCGTAAATTTAAAATTTATTTAATAAGCATCTCAGTTTCCAATATTTTTTATAGTAATATCTACAAAAATACTTTATTTAAGATGTTTGTAGGCACTTTAATATACGACATTTCCTGTGCATGTTATTTGTTGATTTTTAGGGTGTTTTATATATAATGTATATTTAATAAATAGTTAGACACTTCATGTTTTGAAATTTGTTTGTAAGGAACTATATGAATGTAAATATAAAAAAACCTGCTGAGATTGCACTTCGATCTCTAGAAAAGAAAGAACAGCGTAAGATAATTCGCGCGCTAACTGAATTAGAAACGTCAAATGCAGATGAACTATTTCAAAATCAAAAGCTTCACAAGCTCATAGTTCATTCTGAAGAGAAACTATATTCATATCTAGGGACATTAAAACTACGACTAATTCTATCAATCGATGACAACCAAATTTTTGTAGAAGACATCTTAAACCATGATCGTTTAGAGCGATTGCTTTCTTCCCAAAGGGGAAAGGCATGAAAAACTTGAAAACACATGCTTTCGATGCAAAATCTTGTAGAGTTGAATGGAATAATTTCTCTAATTTATTAAAGTCGAAAACTAAATTATCAGAGAGAAAAGATGTTCTTCCTTTCTTTAAAAAGAGTATCAATCTTTCTGCCCTAATATGTAACTATTTCCCCAAAATAACAAATCCAGACTGTCAGGCACACGAGTTTCAAATCTACGGAGATTTTGTTGCCGATCTTGTTGTTGGAGATTCTAGTGAGCATCGATATGTGTTAATAGAATTTGAAAATGGCGAGCCGGAAAGTGTATTCAAAAAGAAAGGGAAAAAATCGACTCCTGACTGGGCCCCTCGTTTGGAAGGGGCATATTCACAGCTTACAGATTGGCTTTGGAAGCTTGAAGACATGCGGAGTACAGGTGACTTTCAAAATACTTTTGGCAGCCGTCGTGCGACCTTCCAAGGACTTATTGTAATTGGTAAAGACATGAATCTGTCCGCTCAAGAACAGGATAGACTCAAATGGAGAATAGAAAAAACAAAAGTGGATTCTATAGAAATATCAATCGTTTCATTCAACGAATTGGAAGAGCATATGGATGCTTGGTTGAAGCGCTACTATGGCGTCTAACAAAGCTCTGTACACCAATATGAACTCCACACGCGGAGTTCATATTGATAAGTTTAAACGTTAGACTAAGATTTTTATACGAATAGGAGATTAACAACGTGCAAATGATTTCATATTGGAAAAATCCAAAAGAATTTTATAATGATGATGGGCTAGTTTTAATTGTTGGACATTATGACCATAAAAATGAACACAATGGTGGTGAGAAGGCGTTAGGTGTACATTGGGGTGATTATCCACAATCAAGAGGGAAACTAAGTCCTTGTGTCATTCCACAAGATACTAGAAACTCTATGTTGTCTGGACTACTACATCAAGCAACATTAAATCAAGATACTGAAAAAATAAACAAAATTATTGAAGCAATTCAGTTTTTTAAGTAATGATAAGTCTAACAAAACATTGGGGAGAAATATTTGACCCTAGCGGCTCAAATATTTCTCAATTTAAACGTTATATTTCAAGGAGAGATCGTGGGTAATATTCAAGTAGATATATCGCCGCCATCTTATTGGCAGGATTTCGAACGACTTACTCTGGACGTTCTTAAAATCAAATGGGGCGATGATTACGCGGAAAGAAATGGTAGGCAAGGCCAACCACAGTCTGGTGTTGATGTTTATGGATATAACCATAAGGAAAATGAAAGTACTGGGGTTCAGTGTAAGCAGCGAAAAAACAAGAAAAACCTAAATGAAAAACCGGCAAGCACACTCAAGACAGAAGAGATTGATATAGAAATCGAAGCTGCAAAATCATTCAAACCCGGATTGGCAAGATTTGTAATAGCGACCACGACCCCTAGGGATGCAAACTTACAGGAACACGTAAGGTTAAAAAATCTCGACAATATACCTTTTAAGGTGTCACTCATGTTCTGGGATGATTATGTCGACTTTTTAAATGACAATCCAAAATTGATGTACCGATATTATGAAAACATTCTGAAATATCGTAGCACCTATAATCAGATAGAGCATTATTTGCTTTTGCTTTCTATGGCATTTGACAGGCCAGCGTTACGAACTCCTTTTCACTTAGAAAGCAGGGCAACGGATTTTATTGATGCTATATCAGCAACACAAAATGCTGTTTCAACGGGGCGGCTTGTGGATCGAGACAATAGAGTAATTGACCAGTGCCTAGTTCCCAAGCCTAAACCCAAAGAATTAACTAAAATCTCAAAGCTTTTGCAAACCACGAGGGAGATAGCTGCTGACGCTCTATCTAGAGGGGTGATAAGAGAGCATTCTACTGTAATAGAGATTCTAGACCACGATCTAATCAGCAAGTTAAACGAATTGAGGCATGAAGCGTTAAGTTTATTGAATAAGCTTCTTAAAGAACATGGGTTAGAGGTAGTTGAGTTTGGTGGGTTTTGAAATATAACAATTTGCTGTACTCGGACCCAACTACGCGCCGCAAGCTTGTGGTTTGCTGCGCAAACTTACCACAAGCTTACTCTGCTCCGTTGGGCCGGTAAGCAAGGCGTAAAGTTGCAAAATCTCTTATTTTTGGAACCGTTTTTACAAATGGAAAGCGTGTTCCAAAAAGAGCTGAATTGTTGAACCTGCTCAATAAGGTACTGGTTGTGGAACTTATTTTTATAACTTATCTAGTAACAATTATTTTATCCATATTACGCCTCCAAATATATTTAGCATTTTGATATGTCCTATAAA
>CAYMPR010000089.1:0-3094 GCA_964392385.1 uncultured Christensenellaceae bacterium
TGCGGGGTTAGCCTGTTTATGCTTTGGTGGTTACATCAATCGAGCAGGAAGCCTAAGACTTTAGTCGTGGGTAGTTCACAGAGTTTCAAGAGAGTAAAAACAAGACAGAAGAAAAGGTATTTACGCGTAAACTATCCCCTGAAGAAATCTTAGAGATTATTAAAAAGTACCCAAAAGAATAGAGTAAGTTCTTCAATATATTGAAAACAATTGGAGGGGGGATAGCCCCTTCTTTTTCATATTAAAAATATTTTGTAAATAGATTAATGGAAATTCGTATATTTTAGTGTAGTAGTAAATAAAAGCGAGGATAAAATGCAATATTTTGGTTCACAACAAGAAAATAAGAGTTCTTTCATTCCATTAGCGGATATTGACTGGGGCGAATTGGTTTCCCCTAGTGAAGAACAAATGGCTATATTGGAGGCTATTTTAGCAGGCAATTCTGTAAAGGTAATTGCAAATGCTGGAACAGGGAAAACAACTCTTTCATTACAGATAGCAAAGGCGTTCTTAAATAAGAGAGTTTTAATTCTAACCTTTAATGCTCAAAACAAAATAGAGGGTGCAGCAAAGGTTGTTAAGCATAAGTTATTTAATTGTGAGTACAATGGGTTTGACGCATTTTTTTCTAAAATAACAGGAAGGAATACTTCTAACGGAATAGACCCAAAGGATGTACCATTATTCAAGAGTATGTTTAGACAAAAAGTAGAGATTTTGGTAATAGACGAGGCACAAGATTTAAAAGAAAAATATTATCAAGAGATACTAACAATAATAAAAGCAAATCCAGGAATACAAGTTGTTGCAGTAGGCGACCCAATGCAAGCAGTATCTGAGACATTTGGAGCGAATAACCATGACCATAGGTTCTTTATTTTCTTAGATAGATTATTGAATGTTCCATTTAAGACACTAGCCTTATCTGTTACATACAGGCATGGACAAGAGATATGTGATTTAGTGGAAAGGGGAACTTCTGTGGCGCCACCAACAAAGATAATGCATTTATACTATTCTAATAGAAATCCTTGGGAAACATATTCAAAAATACAAGAAATTACAAAAGGGTGGGATGAAAATAAATCAGTATTTTTGGCTCCTGCGCCAAGACTATTCTCGTCTGATTTAGAGTATATATCTTCTGCAAACTCCTTATTTTATATTTCTGATAGTCGCAAAGAGTTTTCTAAAATGGAAGATGAGTATAGAAAAAACAAGAGATGTTTATTAAGTGTACATAGGGCAAAGGGATTAGAGTGGGATAATGTTTTATATTTTATGAAACATAATTATAAGACAGAGCGGAAACATGTTGAAATTTTAGATTATGTGGCATTGACAAGGGCAAGGAAAAACTTAATTATAGTACATATTCCACAATCTTATTTGGCTTCTGACGAGCATAGAGATGAGTCACTTTCTGTGACTTCTCTTTCACAATATATAAATACCGATTATGCAAGTGAGGTATTGGAGTATGGAAACGAAAAATCTGTTGGGGAGCCTTTACAATTAGATTTTAACAAAGAGTATGTAGCAAATGGTAAGAAGATACTAGAGAACGAGAGTTTGTTGTTTGAGGCGAAGATTAAGGGGGATGCAATGGAGCAATTAGAATTGCAAAACTCTTTTATAGGTATACTTTCGGATATAGGGTCTTTTATGAAAGAAAACCATATCCCACACAATAATTTAGGGAGAAAGTGGGAAGATTTTGAGAGAAAGGATATAACACAAAACTTAGTTGATTTTCTTAGGGCGAGGAGCGATATATGGATAGAGCAAGAATTAAAAGAGAGTATTCAAGGAAACGAAATAACAGGGAGAACAGACTTTATATCCTATGGGACTAATGAGGTTATAGAGTTAAAGATAAAAAATGGGGATTTTACAATAGAGGATAAAATACAACTTGCATTATATTGTGCATTATTAAGTAAGGAAAAAGTTGCCAAAAACTTTACATATATTCTATACAACCCTGTTACACAAAAAACACTACAACTTTTATCTCCTGTGTCAGTGTGTAGGGATGTTTTAGAAAAGCAAGTATATTTTAGGACTATGCCCGAAATAAATACTCAGGAGTTCTTAGAAAAGTATAAGGTAGGGGAACAATAACACATATGCCACAAAAACTTGATTTGTAAACTTTTATGTGATATTATATAGATAAGAATAAAAAATAAAATTGGAGAATAGCGGAGAATTATTATGGGAAAATGGACAGAAGAAGATGTAGCACAAATATTGGTAGAGAGAAAAGAGGGTAAGACCTTGGGAGAGCTTGCTGCTAAATATCAAGCGTCTAATGCAACGATACACAATATTATTAATGGCAGGTATGACGCCACTAAACAAAATAGGCATACACAGAAAACACAGCAAATAATTGAGGAGTTGAAAAATGGCGTCTCAATAAATGCCCTAGTGGATAAATATGGTATTAGCAAGCAAAGAATTTCTGCAATCAAGGCAATGGGGCAAGTTCCTAAATCAAATAGGTACTATACAAAATATTCAAAAATTGAAAAGGACTTATTGCAAGACTTTTTTATTAATGGGTTGGGCGTTATGCAACTAATTGAAAAATATAATGGGAGCGATTCTGCTATTAGAAGGCGTCTTGTTTTTAGCACAGGGCTCCCATCAAGGTGTTTTGCACAAATACTTGTAAGTAGTGCCTCTCCTCGTTCAAGGGCGGTTTTAGAGGCACTTAAAACACATACAAATAGAGAAGTAGCAGAAATGTTTAATATTACAGTACAAAAAGTTGCGGCGATTAAATCAAGAGAGAAAAGGTTTATTACTAAGCATAGGGCAGATGTTGAATTATTAAACAAGAAAAAACAAGAGTTATTAAACAATGGAACAATATTTTTGAATTAAATAAAGGAGAGGGGAAAAATGAAAAATAGAAATGAGATAAAAGAACTAATATTACAAGAAAGGGCAAGTGGAAAGACAGTTGCGAGCCTTGCGGAAAAATACCACTATTCATACTCATATGTGTCTAAACTATGTAGTGTTCGCCCTGAGTTAAAGAATAAAAGGGTATTTTCGGAGCAGTCATTAGCAATAGTGGCAG
>CAYMPR010000090.1:0-3093 GCA_964392385.1 uncultured Christensenellaceae bacterium
GGTCAGTTTACTTGAAAGATGTTCTGTAGTTTGATATAATATTTACATGATTAACTTAGGGGTATTGTATTTATGAAAAAAATTGCCAATATTTCAAAGTATAGGCCGAGAGTAATTGATTCTTTGATAAAAAGATATTTAAATGTTTTTGGCGCTGTTTGCATAGAGGGTCCTAAGTGGTGTGGTAAAACCTGGACATCTTCGTTACATTCTAATAGTGAATTCCTTGTTGGTGATCCTTCGGGCAATTTTTCTAATAGATTACTAGCAGAAATGGAGCCTTTTACCGTTTTTAACGGGGATAAGCCACGTCTAATTGATGAATGGCAAGAAGTACCTTCGCTATGGGATGCTACCCGAGCTTATGTCGATCGTAATGGTGAAAAAGGTCAAATTATATTAACTGGTTCATCTACCCCCACAGTCAAAGGTGTTCTGCATAGTGGAACTGGACGAATAATAAGCGTAAGAATGAATACTATGTCTTTGTATGAATCTGGAGATTCTAATGGAGCGATTTCATTACTAGACTTATGCGATAATAAATTTGAACCCAAACTGATTGAAAATACTAATCTTGAAAGATTAGCATATCTATTAGTTAGGGGTGGTTGGCCCGGTAATATTGGAGTGAGTGAATTAGAATGCGGTGATTTAGCTGTCGGTTATATGGAGAATGTTGCAAAGACTGATTTGAAGAATTTAGATAGAGATATAGATTATAACGAACATAAAGCAAAACTTATTCTAAAATCATTGGCAAGAAATGAAGCCACTACAGTATCTAATCAAAGTATCTTAAGAGACATTATGGAAAATGATACTGAATCAATCAGTAAAAATACTTTGTATAAATATTTGGATGCTTTTAATAGAATGTTTTTAGTTAATAATCAAGAGCCCTTCTCTCCCAATATTCGTTCTTCGCTTAGAGTAAAGCAGATGGAAAAAAGACATTTTTCTGATCCAGCTATGGCATGCGCTATACTTAAATTGACACCAATGAAATTGATCAATGACTTAAAAACTTTTGGTTTTATGTTTGAAGCCATGGTTGAAAGAGATTTAGCGATTTATGCTCAAGCTATAAACGGTAAGCTATTCCATTACCAGGACTATAAAGAAAATGAAATTGATGCAGTAATTGAACTTTCTGATGGAAATTGGTGTGCTTTTGAAATAAAACTTGGCCTTAACAAAGCCGAGGAAGGTGCAAATAATTTGAATAAAGTTTGTCAAGATATAATCGATAATGGGGGAAAGGCGCCTATACTTAAATGTGTTATATATGGTGTTGGAAATATGGCTTATAAAAATAGCGATGGGGTATATATTGTTCCAATAACATCCTTAAAATACTAGGAGTAAAACAAGAGTCTTTAAATTAACTCTTTATGCCCAATTCAACCAGTTCACGTGTGTGCGTGAAAAACTGCTTTACATAAATTCTTTGTATATATATAATAATAAAGCATCGCAAATCGCGAATCCTTGCTCCACATGGAGCCAATATTGTCCAAAAGGAGGTACACTATGACTAAATACCAGTTGTTATTCATTATTGAAGATGGTGTTTCAGATGAGGAGAGAGAAGCTTTAATAGCTAAGTTCTCTGGTCTTATTGAGAGTCTTGGTGGCGCGGTAGCTATGGTAGATAAGTGGGGTACTCGTAAGTTTGCTTATGAAATCGACCACAAAAACCAAGGTTACTATGTCCACATGCACTTTGACTCAAATACAGATGCTCCCGCTGAAATCGACAGACAAATGAGAATTAACGATAAGATTGTCAGACAGATGATCACAACACTCTAAGGAGATTATTATGAACAAAGCATTTTTAATCGGAAATTTAACAAAAGATCCGGAATCGACTACAACTCAAAATAGTATTGCAGTTTGTAAATTTACTCTGGCCATCGATCGTTCATATTCGGGCCCAGATGGAAATAAACAAACTGATTTTCTTCCCATTGTTTGCTGGAGAAACCAAGCTGAAAATTGCGCTAAATACCTGAAAAAAGGCAGCAAAGTCGGCGTAAGTGGTTCTATACAAACACGTTCTTATGAAAAAGATGGAGAGAGAAGATATGTTACTGAAATAGTGGCTGATGAAGTTCAATTCCTATCAACAAAAAGCGATGCAGATTTAACTGTAGGAGAAGATCTTCCCCCTATCCCAGAAGTTGTGGCGAAATCAAATAAAGCAACAAAAGTACCATTTGAAGGCGACCTGCCATTTTAGAAATTTAGGAGGACTATATGTCTATAGATAATTATTCATCCGGAGACTCCGGAAATCAAGCACCAAGAGAAAGAACATTTAATAAAAGTGGAGATAAAAATTATTCATCAGGCGGATATCAAGGCAATAAAGAGAGAGGCAACTCTTCCTTTAAGCGTCCCGCAAGAAGAAAGGTATGCTCTTTCTGTATGAATAAAGTTGAAGAAATTGACTACATCAAATTAGCACAAGAAATTAATAAATCATCTGATTACTCAAGAGATGGTGAAAGACGCCCTCGCTACACATCCGAGAAGGGAAGAATAATCCCAAGACGTATGAGTGGAGTTTGTGTCAAACATCAAAGAGCTCTTGCAACCGCAGTAAAGCGCGCCAGAATAATGGCCCTTCTGCCCTTTGCAAAAGACTAATTAGTCTCATACTACATAAAAAGGGTATAGCCACAACGCTATGCCCTTTTTTATTTCATAGTATTTTTTTCTTAGATTTAGTATTTCCTATGCCTTATGCCTAACTGCAGCAAAAATCAAAACTATTTTTAATGTTTATCTAAATACGTTTACACCAAGTTTTTTCGTTTTCTTGGCCCAAAGCTTTGGTAGTTTTATGTGACCTTCTTTTACTCCTTCAATAATTTCAGAGTATGAATTAACAAAACCTTCTTCCTCTTTAGAGCATCTTAAGGCAAACTCTATTAATTCCTCTTTTTTTGCGCCTTTATTTATCAAGTCCTCTGCTTCTTTTATAAATCTGTCCTCAATTTCAAGGGCACGTTCTCTATGCAAATCAGTGTCAATTACTCCTGCAAAGATTGCTCTATTTAAATATTCTCTTTTTAGCCAATAATT
>CAYMPR010000091.1:0-3092 GCA_964392385.1 uncultured Christensenellaceae bacterium
AAATATCGAGTTATATGCCTCCCAATATGGCAAGGTTATTGCTAGCACATTATTTATTAGATGCACAACAATGCCGTAAATAATATTTCCAGCTTTATACCCCATGTATGCGAGAACTATTCCTACAATGAATTGATGAATTAATTGTGCTGCGTTTAAGTGCGATAAAGCAAATATTAACGCAGAAACTAATACTGCATATTTTATTCCTCGTTTTTTAAGAGACGTAAGAAAAATTCCTCTAAACATAAATTCTTCAAAAATTGGCGGCAATACACAAATAACTAAGACCGTAATAATCACAGTTAGAAAACTATCCATTACCGGTAAAGATGCTTCAAGCGTAATACCCAGCTTTTCCATAATCACTGAAAAAATTGTTAGTATTAGCATATTTTGAGCTAACATCCCTACAGTAATTGGTATAGTTAAAGCAAGCAATAATGGGGAGATTTTCTTCTTTATTGGAATAGCTTCTAAAAAACTAATGTTGCCAACTTTAATGTATAAAAACATCGAAATAGCATAAGCTACTTGAGGAATAAAATATCCTAAAACAATTTTAAAAAAACCTTCTTTGGCAATTACTAAGGCAACAGCAATTAGCATTGACATCAGATTTGCAACACCAAAAATAATAACTGCGTCTCTAGTTTTAACTTGTCTAAATTCTTTCAATTCAACCCTTTATCATTCAATATATTTTGCAATAAATAATATAAACATAAGTCAGTTTTTTGAAAAACAATATTCTTTAATTCGTACACAACAATTAATGAAGCTAGGGAAAATAGCCTCATTTAATGAGCTTAGCAGCAAATAAAATCCGACACTTTGTGCTGGTAGGCAATTGTTGCAAGAAGGTCTTTACCAACGCTTGCTCCCACGGAATTCATAACATAACTCAATTTAGACTCGACCTTGTCTCTTGTATTATTGTTCTCGCTAAGGTGCCCTAATATAAACTTTTGGGTGCCTCTATTGAGCATTTCGATTAATGCTGCTGAGCAAGCATCGTTTGATAAGTGCCCTACATCAGAGCCTATTCTTTTCTTTAGATATGCAGGATATGGACCGTGAGCTAGCATATAAGGGTCGTAATTACTCTCTATCATAACAAGGTCAGCTCCTCTTGTAACATCCATAAGTTCCATAGTAATCTTTCCTAAATCAGTAGCATAAACGGCTTTTGAGTTATGGTCGCTTACCATAAAACCAACTGGCGCAACAGCATCATGAGGGGTGTCAAAGGGAACTATTTCGATGTTCCCAACAGAGAGTGAATCTCCATTTTCAAAGCAAAAACCATGGAATGATCCTACTCTATTAAATATTTCATCCATTGCTTCGCTTCTTGCAAAAATAGGCATTCTACAGTTTTCAGATAATAATCGTGCAGCTTTTATGTGGTCAATATGCTCATGTGTAATTACTACCGCTTCAATGTCTTGGAGATTTACGTCAATGGAGTTTAACCTGTTTTTTAGGTCACGAAAACACAGTCCACAATCAATTAAAAACTTGTGGTTTTCATTACTAACTAGTATTGAGTTACCTTTGCTTCCACTTGCAAGTGGAGTAAAAGATATAGCCATAATTCTCCTTCAATAAGCATATAACATTAACTTTTATTATATCACGAACAGCTCTTTCAAAAAAACTATATATTTGCGAAAAAACAACAATCTCTCCGTCAATTGCTTTAAATCAATCTTTCTAATTATCAAGATAAGCTACAATCGCTTGGGCAAACAAATTGCCTAGTTTTATCTCTGATAACGCATCATAATGAGCTAGATCTGGGTTCTCGGTAGGTTCGAGAGTCACTGTTAATCCTTCCGCTATAGTATCAATATATATGTTTTGCTCTGACAAGTTGGCGTGATTTAACTTAGCTTGGTTTATTGTGGTGTAATTTTTCCAATATATACTATCTGCTATTCCAGCATCTACAAAAAGCATACCTTTTTCGCCTACATACTCCGCAAATTCGGTTCTCAGATCGCTAACTAAATTGGTTGTGTTTTGTTCATATGTTAAACAATTAATGTCATCGGCATCCGATTCGCCTTGCATCCAGCACATCGCAACTATTTCAGCGTTATAGTCACTTTCTATTAGATAATCCATTGATGTTTTTACATAATTAACAAAAGCTGTATATAATAGGCCTGTTTCGCCATCTGATGATGGGGGAAGCCACTGACTGAATAGATTTGTCCCACCCCAAGCGTATTTTATTATAAATATTCTCTCGCTAGGGTAAGAAGAAGCTAAAGTATCTGCTAGACCAACTTCTGGTCCGAAATACCCTTCCATGCAACCTTGATTAAGAGTTACTGGAACAAACTCGCCGTTTGAAGAAGTGTTACCGTTTTCATTGAAGTAATTAATTAAAATATTTTCGTATCCCGAAGAATACTCGGTAAATTTTTCCGGATTTTCTTTTTGCGATAAATAACTTACAAGAGATGCACCCGAAGCATTTGATTGCCCCGCTAGAAGTATTACCTTAATTTTTTCCTGCTCGCCATTAGGCAGAGTATCTCTAACTTCAAAATTATTAAATACAATTAGGCTTTGAGCTTTAGAAGAATTAAAATATGCTACAAACCCACCCACGCTTCCCATAATTACTACAAGGAAGAGTGAAATTGCTACTATTAGTGCTTTTTTACTAAAAATGTGAGATAGTTTTGCGGCTGAAAAGAAATAGGAAACGATTAGTATTAAATCGACTATACCGAGGGAGATGTAATATGCATCTAAATTGTGGCTCAAGGCTTTTGTTAAATAAATAATGCCAAGATATATGCCCATCAAAATTGTAGATGATAAAAAAGAGACTAAAATAAGTGTTCTTGATCGTAAACTCTTGCTTAATAGATGTAAAAATATAAAGAAGGCAAAAAATAAAATGCATAAATATATTCCCACATAAAAGAGGATTAGTTGCCAGTTATTTTTATTTCCTACCAGGGGCTCATACAAAAAGATCTGCAATACAATTAAGATTGCAAATACTAGCATAGGGGCAAGTATATTAAAGAGCTTATGTGTTCTTATTCTATCAAACAATTTTTATTCCTTAT
>CAYMPR010000092.1:0-3081 GCA_964392385.1 uncultured Christensenellaceae bacterium
GAAGTTTAATTTATTTAAAGAAAAGGGTGTTTTGTTTGCAGGGTTTGCACTAGCCTTTTATTGTGGAATGGAATATATAGTTGGGCTTTGGGGAGCTAGTTATCTTGTCAATATGCGCTTTCTAACACCAGCTGTTGCTGCTAGATATGTGTCTCTTTACTATGGCGGAATAATGGCAGGCAGGTTTTTAACGGGCTTGCTAACAATCAAATTATCCAACAAAATACTCATTCGTGGAGGCACGATTTGTGCTCTTCTTGGATTCATACTACTAGCATTACCGGTACCCATACTTGCGCTTCCGGCACTCTTATTAATAGGTATTGGCTTTGGTCCAATATTTCCAACCTCAATCGATTCTACAAAAACTAGATTTAATCCTGCCTATTCAGCTGACATTATTGGCTTCCAAATGGGGTTTGCGTATGTAGGTGCATTTGTCGCTCAATTAGCTCTTGGCTATGCCGCCACTCGAATCACCTGGGCTATCTTCCCATATGTTTTAGTTGTTATGGGAGCAGCATTATTTTTCTGCGTTGAGATGGTCAATTTGAAAACTAAGAAGGTTATTTCCCTATCCTAGAGCGTTAATAAAATACAGTATATTTATATATTAAGTTTTTTGTTTTTATCCTTCTTTATGAGTGAAAGACTTATGTAGAGTAATAGAATTATAGATAGATTTAGGAACCTGCTTTTTTAAATATAAAACTCAAAGGTGGTAGATTATAGAAACATTGACATATATACGGGAAGGTATATTATTCCATCTCTTTCCATTAAATCTTTTGTATAGAGTATATATGGCTGACCATATCTACCCTTGAACTTCATTAAAAACTTATCAAGGGAAGCGTGAGCGGTATATGATGAAGATTTGACCTCGACTGGACAGATCTTATTGTCTCTTGATATTAAAAAATCTATTTCCATATGATTTTGTCTATTATCGCCATCTGTTCTTGAATAGAAGAAAAGCTTGTGTCCTGAAGCGGTGAGAATTTGTGATACTATATTTTCAAAAAGCATACCTTCGTTTATACTAAGTTTATTTAGTAGGACAGCTTTATAGAGTTCGTTACTTATGTATGATTTATCTCCAAATGCATGTGTAATAAGTAGACCTGTATCGGACATGTAACACTTCAATCTGGTATTATCAAGATACATATTTAAACCTATTGTAGGATCAGTAGCATTGTAACAGGTATTAATAATCATTCCTTCAGTTAGCCACATAAATGAATCCTCATATGAGCGCAGTTTAGAGAATTTGCCCAAAGATGAAAGAGAAAACTTTTTTTCTTTTTTTGACAACTGTCCAGGAATTTCATTAAATATGGATAAAACCTTGCTCTCATACCCTTTGGCATATTTTGTTATGTCTTGGCGATACAAGAGCAATATGTTTCGCTTTATACGATCAACTGATTCAAAGTCTTTTGTGAGAATATACGTCGAGACAGCTTGAGGCATCCCTCCTACAAGCATGTATTGTCGAAACTGATTCATAATCTTTCTGTGCACGGCACTTCCTAGTGGTTTTTTGTTAATAAAACACATTTGCATATATGGGATAGAAGCATCATCACCCATAGCCCACAGAAACTCTTCGAAATCGAGGGGATGAAGTGTAAAATGCTCTTCCTCTGAAGGAATTACTATGTCTTTTATATTTTGTTTAATAGAAATTAAAGAGCCTGTTTCTATATAGTCATATCTTCCATCCGCAACGAGAAATTTTATCATTTCCCTTGCCTTAGGATAAAGCTGTACTTCATCAAAAATAAAGAGGGAATCCCTAGTGAAAAGTTTTGTGGAAAATTGTGCTGAAAGTTCAGAAAAAAATAAATCGAGATCCAAAGAATCATTTTCAAAAATATCCTTTATCTGACCAGAAATTCTTGAAAAATTAATTGTTATATGACTCTTGTATTCATTTGTACCAAATTCTTCTGCGAGAAAACTCTTTCCTACACGCCTAGCTCCATCAATAAGAATGGCCGTAGAACCATTGCTCTTTTTCTTCCATTCGATAAGTTTGTCGTATGCTTTTCTTTTAAGTACCATAATACGCTTTCTCCAATCATATATAGATTGTATAAAGCATAGCACTTGTAGTTCTGATATTCAAGTGTAAATCCTCAAAATGCAAAATGTTAAAACGTAAAAATGCCACAAAATGCAAAATGTTCAAGCCCTAAAATGCCACAAAATGCAAAATGTTGCATTAGTTATCCACATCTAAAGGCAAAAAGAGTTTTTGCTGCGATCCCCTTGGTAAAATTAATATATAGTTATTACTTACTATAAAAGGGGCGATTTATCTTATCCGCTAAGGGCAATTTTGCTTCAAGTCTAGATATTTGATTAAGTCTAGAGTAAACTAAAGTAATAAAGATACTATTTTAAATCTTGCTTGGAGGGTACAATGAACGATAATAATTTAATAAATGTCAATAATGCTTCTGGAAAAGTAAAAAATAGTACGAAATTCTTTTATGCGATGGGGGAATTCCCTGGGGGATATTTAACAACCCTCATTAGTTTTTTCTTTTTGATTTACATGACTGACTTCGTTGGAATTAGCCCAGGATGGGCTGGAGTCATATTATTTATTGGGTTTATTTTCGATGGAATTACCGACCCTATAGCGGGATACATAAGCGATAGAACCAAACATAAGTTTGGAAGACGAAGAATATATATGCTAGCTACAGCAATACCGCTTGGGCTAACATTCTTTTTGATGTTCACTATACCATCTCTTGCTAGATTTTTACCAGAAGCTGCAAAAATAGTAATAATACTCGCTATATATATGGTTTATATTGTTATGTACACTTTGTATACAACACCATACTTTGCAATAATTAATGATATTACAGATAATTACGATGAAAGAACATCCATGATGTCTTGGAGAATGTCATTATCAATACTTGCTATTTTAATAGGAGTTATAATACCTGATTTCTTTGGTTTATCGGATGTTCAAACCTTCTCGACAAGTGGATTTGCTTGGGTAGGAGGAATATTTGCAGTTTTAGTTAGTTCTGCGGCTCTAATCTCGGTATTTGG
>CAYMPR010000093.1:0-3068 GCA_964392385.1 uncultured Christensenellaceae bacterium
AAATTTCACCAAGTCAATTTGGTCATGTAATACAACTTTTATAACGAGCATTTGCACGGGGTTCTTTGAAAAATCGCAATTTTTTACCCCCGCGGCCTCTAAACGCCCAAAATCTTGTATAGTATTCATAAGAGTTAATAGTTTTATGGCCTCAAGACAAATTGGGTCGTCCCCCTTATAATCTTGTTTTTTAATACAAAATTGGATGCTGGACATAAAAGGACCAGAAAAGGGTGTGTTATATGTTTTTTCATACATATAATTAGCCAAAAATAGCTTTATCCCCGTATTGGTTATTTTTTTAGGCAAATGTTTATTTATAAAATCCTTCTTTAAAGCCTCATTTCCAAGTGTACTATATGCCTTATCCAGAAACTGCAAATCTAGCCTAGAGGTTTCATCAGTAATTGGGCCAGAGTCTCCACCTTTCTTTCCGTCCCCCTTAAGAAGTTCCTTATTATTTTTCATTATCTTCTTCAACTCTTTTAGACTACGGGGATGGGACGGGTCAGGGAGCTCAACACTAGGTGCAGCGCCTTCATTTGGGGTATTGGCGTCCCCTTCTGCACCTTTGGGCGTGTTGGACGCTAATAATTTAGCTTGTCCCGCTAATGCGCTCTCTTTAGTCTTAAAAACCTTAATATCCTCTAATGAACCCCAATTAGAAATACCTTCCTTAAGATAATTAAGAACATTTTTTGACCTCTGCAGTCCATCTACCCCTGATGCCTTAAGCTTTGTCTTTATAGTCTGTGGGTCTATAACAACATAGCCATAAGTACCATCGTTTAATTTAACCGTAGCAAGACCCCAAAAATCATTATTTTTACTAAATGCATCCCCCCACTTCTCTGCAAAAACATTAATATCCTTTTTTTCCTGCTCGGTAACCACCTCAGAAGACGGCCCCGTAGAGAGACTTTTAATCTGTTTAAGCATGCCCAAAATATTATCCTTACTAGACGGGGCCTCCATAGCAGAACTTAATAAATTAAACACCCCCTCTTCACTAGCATATCTACCATAAACTTGAGCATCTTCCTCTATATCCCCCTTAAAAGGAAATTGAAAAAGAAAATCAAAAAACATATCCATAATACATATCTCTTTCCCATCAATATCAACAAATCTGCTAATGTTATAAAGCTCCTCCTCGGATAAGTTATTATTGGTTATAAATTGCTGAATAGTCCTTGCGGCAATATCCATAAACTCGTCATTAGTTAGATGTGTATCAAAATACGCTTCCGCCACCTCTTCCAATGCTGATAATAAAGAGGTAGATAAGAACGAATCGTCCATAAGCCCACCATCAAATGGAAGGCTAAAATGCCCATATTTTAATTTATCCATAAAATTATTAGACATAGTGTAATTCCTATCACTCCTTATTTATTCGCTGGGTCTTCTGTCGCATTCAAGAAAATACTCTTTTCTCCAACATAGGGGTCTGTAGTCGCCAAAGGGTCTTGTCCCAATATAGGAACTAATTGACAAGTAACAGAAGCGGGGTATAGAATACCTACCGACATTTTTGTTATCTTGAATAATCTCCCTTTCTTATTTAGTGGGTCTTTGATTGATATTAAACAACCTACCTGTAGCCCTGGCAAATCAAACATCACGTCTACTATCGGCTGCACATCCATATCTAGTTCAGTTACCCACCCAAGCATTTTAAGAGTGCGAACTGTAGGCACTTGATTAAAGATAACCCTTATTCTTTTAGGGTCATAATATCCAGCCTTAAGCTCTGCTGATTCATTGAATGTTTCTCCGGGCTTAATTTGATAATAGCGAGCGGGAATACCATAAAATTGTAATGCCTCTTTAAAATAGTCCCGAAATATTTCTAAATCACTTCCTAATAATGTTTCGTATGGTGCCATATACCTTATTATTCCTCAACCGTAAAAGACTTAAATAATTCTACGTCTATTATACTCCCTTTTGCATCTAAAACAATAATGTGTTCTAGTCTAAGTTTGACCACTAATGACTTAAGCCGGGTGCTCAGAAATAATGGAAGTCCTGCTTGGTTAAGAAATGACCTTCCAAAAACCTTTACAACCTGTGATATTGTTAAAGCAACCTCGCCGTTACTCCTTGGCTCTTCTTTTAATACCTGTATCAAACCTGGAGTTGACTGACAATAGTTCCCACTCCACCCTCTATGAAAATACCCTATCTTCGTATTGTATGTATATAGAATCTCTCTCTGTATTGTAGAAAAATACTTTTGTAGAAATTCTTCTATTTGTTTTCCCCTGTCCCCTGTGGCTCCCAGTAACCCCTCTTTTGCTACATATAGCTTCACCGCTCTCTCCTTATACCTAAAAACAATATTTGAACTCTGTAATAGTATATCTATTATTGTTATTTAATTTCATATCAATAATTTAGAAATCCCCAGTGAACTACCCTAATTGCCTCGTATTCCCCGTATGTTCTCCGCCTTAAAACTTATACCACTCCACCTCGCATGCCCTGCTAATGCCCTTTCAAAGCTTTCCCGCTCTTGATTTGCATGATATTTTAGATAACTCTTACACTTACATTGACAACCTACTTCCCTCTTCTCACAATCCTTACAAGGCGCATTCATAATATACCCCCATTTTATCTCCCATATTTTTATTCGAACTCTATTTCGGCATTACACCCGTTGTCCCAACCTTCAGCCCAATGCTCCTTTACAAATGTTTCTGTATTATGAATTATAATTTTTTGAGTTTCTTTCCACCCAAAAAAACAACCCTCATCTATGTTTATTACACTTTTTGGAATTATTATTTCTGGCACGTTTGTACAATTTACAAAACAATCCTGCCCCACTTCTTTCAACCCCTCTTTAAGCCATATATTTTTTAACCCAACACAATCACTAAAACAGTATCTATCCAAAGAAGTTGTGCTTTCTGGAATTGATATACTTTCTATCTTTTCACAAACCCTAAAACAATGCGCCCCAATGACTTTTAACCCGTCATTAAAGTCTATGGCGGGTAAGTTTTTATTCCTACCAAAACAACCTGAACCCAAAAGCCTAATATTTTTTGGTAATTTTA
>CAYMPR010000094.1:0-2992 GCA_964392385.1 uncultured Christensenellaceae bacterium
AAAACAAATGAGTATGGGAGGAGCTTTGTTTATAAATAATAAAAAAAGGATTATAAGAGAAAATGGAGAAAAGGAGTAAAAAGAGAAATGGAAAATTTGTATGAGAAGCAATTAAAGGACTATTTTAAAAAGTACGAAGAAACTAACAAACAACTCAATAGTGTGCAGGCGAAGTGGTACGAAGAGAGGGTAGAAAAATGGATCAAAGATGAAGAACAAAAAAAGAGAATAAAAAGGTATGTAGAAGGAAAAGAAAATCGTGGAAGCGTAGATTCTATTTCATATAGCGAGCCATTTTTTATGACTTCAATACTCCCCCCGATTTATGAAAATAGACCTCTTATTATGGTAATTGGTCAAGAAACCAACGGTTGGGGAGACATATCAAACTTTAATTCGGAAAAAGAACATGAGTTTTTGATAAAAATTAAAGAAATGAAAAAGGAACCGAAAATAGAGAATAGCATAAGGATACGACATTACTATGGTGAGGCATTTACATTGTTGCAAATCGATAAATGGGTATATGTTGATAAAGATAAGCCGGTACCACCATATTATGGGAGATATGACAATATAGAAAAAAAATATCTTTGTGATGAAATTAAGAAACACGCTACTGGCCAGTTTTGGAAGTTTATTAGTTGCTTAAATAATAAAAGATATAATGTTTGCTGGAACAATCTTGATAAAATTCACTATAAAACAGATAAAAAGAAGTGCATAAAATTATATAATGAAGATGAAAAATTTCTGCATCGCGATATTGAATATGGGAAAAAGAAGCAGTCTTTATTAATGCATGAAATTGATATAGTAGAGCCGGATTATATTATATTTTTAACGGGACCTAACTATAAAGACTCAATGGTAGAAGCCTTAGAAATGAAAGATCTTCTAAAACCATCTATTGATGCTCCCATAAAGTATTTTTCTGTAAAGAATAGTAGGGGTAAGAATATACCTGCAATTTGGACATACCATCCTGGATATTTTGGAACACTACAACAAAAATGCGAAGTTAAAAATGAAATTATGAAAGTGTTGAATAAATATGTGTTAGATTTTGAACATAATTGTAATATAATTAATCGCTTAATTGATTTATGTAGTAATAGGAGTGGTAGTACGGAAGAGAAAGTTTTTAAAGGAGTTTCATTCGATGAATTAGCGGGGGATACATCGTTTGTTATACCTGAAGGGTTTCAAATAATTGGGAAAGATGCTTTTAGAGGATGCTCTAGCCTTATTAACATAACCATTCCAGATGGCATAACTACAATTGATAAATGCGCCTTTTATGGATGCACTAGTTTAAAATCCATAAATATTCCTAAAAGTGTTACTACTATTGGAGCTGGTGCATTTGCTAATTGTAAAAGTTTGACTAATATAAACATTCCCAAAAGAGTGGCAGATATAGGTCCATTTGCTTTTGAAAATTGTATTAATCTTACGGATGTCACCATTCAAACTATTTTCCTTCATATAGATGATTTTGCGTTTGTGGGTTGTTCTAATCTTAGTAACATAGAAATAAATTCATTTAATTACAGTCATCATATTGTCGATGATTGTTTAATCGAAATTAAAAGCCAAAAAGTACTGAAAGGTCTTAAAAATTGCGATAGAATTCCTGCAGATGGAAGCGTTGAAGAAATTGGACCTTTTGCATTTAGAGGCTGTAAAAATCTTTATAGCATAAATATCCCTGATTGTATAGAATTAATTGGTTTTGGAGCATTTACGTCTTGTGAAAACATTTCTAGCATTGAGGTGAGTGCAGGTAACCCTATTTACCATAGTGACGGTAATTGCCTTATAGAAACAGCTAGTAAAACACTGATTGCAGGTTGTGAAAATAGCATTATTCCTACTGATGGCAGTGCAACTAGTATTGAAGACTTTGCCTTCTCGGATAAGGTGAATCTTAGTAGTATCAAAATTCCTGCAAGCATTACAAGCATAGAGGAACAACCGTTTTTAGGATGTGAAAATCTTTACAGTATTGAGGTGAATCCAGGTAACCCTGTTTACCATAGTGACGGTAATTGCCTTATAGAAACAGCTAGTAAAACACTGATTGCAGGTTGTAAAGATAGTGTTATTCCTGCAGATGACAGAGTGACCAATATAGGCAAATTTGCCTTTCTTCGGTGTAAAAATCTTACTAGTATTGACATTCCAGAAGCAATTGACAGTATTGGCGAAGGTGCTTTCGCAGAGTGCACTAATCTTAAGGATATAAGCATTCCATCAAATGTTAAAATAGGCGAGCTTGCATTTTTTGAATGTAGAAATTTAGGAAACATAAATATACCAATTGGAGACCCAATAATAAAGCGACAGACCTTTACGGGTTGTGCGAGTTTTACAAAAATTACCATACCTAAAGGTATCACTTCTATTGAAGATTCCGTTTTTGAAGAGTGTATTAATCTTACCCATGTAATTATTTCAGACACTGTTTTAAGTATTGGCGCTGCTGTGTTTTGTAACTGCACAAATTTAAATACAATAAACATCCCTAAAAGCATTAGCCATATTGGCGATGGCGTATTTGCCCAATGTTATAACCTAAGACAAATAAATTACGAGGGTACTATAGATGAATTTGGATTGATACAAAAAGGTAATTTATGGCAGTGTGAGTCTAGTTTAGAAAAGGTAATTTGTATAGATGGAGACATCATATTATAACTTGCTAAAGTTTAAATCTGTAAAATAAAGGGTATGCCAAAAATAAGTGGTTAGGATGGGTTATGAATTGCATTTAGTGATTTCGCATCCACACTGCGGTAGGACTTGTTGAAAATTGCTCTAGGTTTACGGAGTTAAAAGCGGGGTGTACGGAAATTTTTTGAGGGGGTACGGAGTTGTATGGATGTGAGGGTGCTAGGGCATATTACAACGATAGGTATGATACAAGTCATACCATTTTGTTTACATGGAGGATAGGCAGATTTCCCCTTCCCGTAAATTGTAAGTTCAT
>CAYMPR010000095.1:0-2931 GCA_964392385.1 uncultured Christensenellaceae bacterium
CTTGTCAATGTTTTTTATTCATTTTCTTTTGAAATATTTTTACCCATATATCCTTTAACATTATCTATTATAAACTTATAAAATCTATTTGTCAATAAAATATTGAAAGAGTTTTTAAGGAGTTTTGAAATATCGTTTTGCAAGATACCCCGGATATATCGTATGTATCAAAACAATAAAGAAACCAATGTCGGAAGATTAACTAAACAAAAAAGCCCACCTAAAAGGTAAGCGCGTGTTTGTCCCAAGAAATAACTATGTATCAAAAACGCATACTCAAATTAAGTAGTGGTTTTTTTGGCACATCTTTTTTTCGCTCTTCGCACCCTTGCCAAAAATGCCTCGTAATCTTTTCTCTCCTGTTCTTCTAGATCTTTGTACTTCTTGTTTCCATATAACTGATACAAAACAGTTGGAGGCTTATTTAAGCGTTCGTAAGTATCTACAATGTTTTTATAATAATCGTACATTTTTTGTAGAACCTCGGCATCCTGTGTATGAGGTCCTAACTCTAATAACAGATTTTTTGCTGTGCTTATTTTCTTACAAAATTGCCTTGCTAACGATATTCTAGGGTCTTTTGGTATTTCTTTCTTATTCCCCATTTTTTGCCCCCTCCCCTGCTAGCAACTTGTCCTTTAAGCGAGGGTCATTTTTAACCATCTCTATCATTATACTTCTCTCTATTTTTTCTGCCACAAAAGCAGTTGCATTTAAGTATGCTTCTGTTTCTTCATTAGATAGCCTTTTTTTTCGTTCTCTCAATTCCTCTATTAGCCCTCTAAATATTTCCTGTTTATCTTCATCGCTACCTTTTTGATATTCTGGAAAGTCGTCTATCCTTAACCCCAGCATATCTATTGATACACCTTTTAACGCGTCACAAACTTGTTGAATCATAAGGGCTGTTTTCCCCACCACTTCTGCCTGAATAGGTTTTAACTCTCTGGTCTCTATTCCTGCATATAGCACCTTTGGACTGCGTTGTAATAGATATACCCCATCTACACCGTATTGCTTCTCCTCGCTCGCTATAAGCCCTTTATTAGACAATATCGTAGGGTTTATTAACGGTACTAATATTTCACGCTTATTTTTGCGTGTGCGTAATACTGCAATGGTAAGGTTTTCCCCATTAACAAATGCTGGTATGCAATAACTTTCCAGTGGGTTATCTTTCAAAAAACGCTTCATATTAGACAGCAACTCACGAATATTCTCTGGGAGTTCTTGTGTATCAAATACTGGGTCTATTATGTTTGCAACGGTAAGTTCCATCTATTCTATCTCCTCTTTTATAAATTGTTTTATATTTTCAATACATTTTTCCAACGGCTGTAAAAGTTGTTTGGTAAGATATTCATAACTTTGACTTGTATCTTTTATAACAACTCTATTATATTTACTATTTCTATTTGGTAATCCCCCCAGCCTTTTCACCAAGCCCAAATACTCCATCATACTATTTAGTGTATCAAGTGCATTGATAATGTTTAACACGGTCTGCTCGGCGTTAGAGGATTTATCATTTTCTAAACTTTTCAATACTTGTTGATATTGCTTTTTCTCCTCTGCATATTCCCCAAGAACTTTTGGTAAAGTATTATTCCCCCACATTGCAAGTGCTGTATCAAGATTTTGAACTGCAATATCTAATGGAGAGTGTACTGCTAAAAACCCTGCCATTACTTCAGCATCATATTCTTCCATTGAAAACGCTGTCGCAACTTTAATAAGGTCGTTCTTAACAAGTAAGATTTTTCTCCCTGCTTCCTTTGTGAACCTTTCTATGTGCTTTCTAGCCATTATAATTGCCCCTCCCAGTATAATACATCCAACAGCCCATAATCGTGCTCGCTCAAGGGGTGTGGTAGTTTATTTTTATATGTTAATATCCTAACATATCTCTTTCTGTGTTTATCGTAAAAGCCAACAATACCTTTCTTAACGCTTCTGTATGTTATTGTATCACCATTTTCAACAGCCTCACCGATAACGCTTCCCAGTTCTGTCCTTATGTACGCCACTTTTTTATCTCCTAATATTTAATTGCATAAATACCATATTATTTTGTGTTGTACAAAAAGCATAACATATACAACAAAATATGTCAAATAAAAAAATATTTAAGAACTATTTTTTTAACACTTAACCCCACACTATTCACATAACTAAAAACAAATAATAGGACATGCAGTTCAAACCCTTCATCTATAAAAGCCTGTATCAAAAATAGAAGCATACTCCCAACGACGAAAAGATTGTTCCCCCACCCAAGTCAAGAAACTGCCACAGCTTTTTCTGCACCTGCCCTAATATATGTTTGATACAGACGCTCCCTCCTTCCTTCCTCCCTTTTCTTTTTCTAAACAAAAAAATTACTAGTATATAATACTAGTAATAATTTTTAGATAAAAGACTTTTGTTCTATTAGATAGTGAACAAAGTATAAACCTTTGAATATTCTTTTTCCAGAATATCCTCTTCTTCCAAGTCATCGTCCCACCCCTCTCGCACCCAGTCGCCCAATACCTCATTATTGCTTATTTTTGTAACAATTTTTTCAACCATTTCACCCTTTGTGTTTACCCAATAAAACTCGGTAAATCCAACCCCTTGTTCTTCACTAGCAATTTGTACCTCTAATTCAAGAACTTTGCAAGCACTTGTAAGCGATATGTATATATCTTCAAAACTTTCTCCTGCAACAATTTTTGTAAGCATTTCGGTTGTTAATTCTTGCAACGTTTCCTTGTAAGGCGTAAATAATCTAGACCCAACACTCCACTTACACCAACCATATAAAGTTGTAATAGTGGCATCGCTTTCGTCTTGCTTTTCAATATCAATGTGTGCATCTAGTTTAACCCCACTCTTGCCATCACCAAAAAAATTGCTAAAACTTTCCCTTGCTTCTTTCGTTCCCTTAAC
>CAYMPR010000096.1:0-2884 GCA_964392385.1 uncultured Christensenellaceae bacterium
TTTTAAATCGAAAGATTCCGTTTTCAGAAATATATAAAATTTCATTGGGTGAGGGTTCGGAACAGTTAGATAAAATATATAAAAACATATAAATATATAATATTTATTTATATATTACTTGCTTTTTTTTATGATACAATATATTTACAAAAATATAATGTGAGGGGTTTAGAAATGGAGAAATTAGTTTCAATTGGTCAAGCGAGTAAGCTTTTAGGTGTTACGATACAAACTCTGCGTAATTGGGATAAAAAAAGTCTTTTAAAACCAGATGATTATACTAAAGGCGGGGAAAGAAGGTATAAAATAGAATCGTTAAAGAGGATAAATCACAATATAATATTCAACAAGGACGAGTTAAAGACAATAGCATATGCAAGAGTAAGTTCAAACGATCAAAAAGAAGACTTAATAAGGCAAGTACAAGTACTGGAGTTATACTGTGCAAAAGCAGGTTTTGGGTATGAGGTAATACAGGACTTGGGAAGTGGCATGAACTATTATAAAAAAGGTTTAACAAGGCTACTTGATTTAATTTTAGAAGGAAAAGTAAAGAGGTTAGTGATAACGCACAAAGATAGGCTTTTAAGATTTGGGGCAGAACTGGTATTTGCGATATGTGAAGCAAAAGGAGTGGAAGTAATAATCATTAATCAAGGAGAAGAAAGTAAAAGTTTTGAAGAAGAACTTGCAAAGGATGTTTTAGAGATAATAACGGTATTTTCTGCTAGACTATATGGAGCAAGAAGTAAGAAGAACAAAAAGTTAATAGAAGATATGCAAGAAGTAGTGTTAAATAACACGGGTGAAAAATGAACATTTCGCATAAGATAGAATTAATTCCGAATAAGATTGGAAGAGAATATTTTGCAAAGGCTTTTGGCTGTGCAAGGCTTGCATATAACTGGGGGCTATCAAGATGGAAAGAGTTGCATGAACAAGGTATTAATAGAAATGCGCTGGCAATAAAGAAAGACTTTAATAGCATAAAGGAAGAGGTCTTTCCTTTTGTATACGAAGTAAGTAAATATGTAACACAACAACCATTTATTCAATTAAACCTAGCAATAACGAAGTTTTTTAGGGATTTAAAAGCAGGAGTGGTGTCTTATCCTAAACACAAAAAGAAAGGCAGAGATAAAGACAGTTTTTATATGGGTGGAGATGTAGTAGAGATTCATGATGGGAAATACCTAAAGATTCCAAAGTTAGATAAAATTAAAATGACAGAAAACTTAAGATTCAATGGAAAGATAACTGGGGCAGTTATTTCTAGACATAGTGATAGGTATTATGCATCGATACAAGTGGAAATAACGGAAGAAGAATATAAAAGAACGCATAAGATAAAGGAGATTACAGATGAAAAGATAGTAGGAATAGATGTAGGTATAAGTTCGTTAATGACGATGTCTAATGGTATTAAGATAGGCAATATAAAAGCATTTAGCAAAGAAACTAAAAAATTAGTAAGGCTGCAAAGACAACTTTCAAGGAAACAGCATGCGAAAACCAAGCAAGATGTGCTGAAAGGTGTTAAAGCATCTAATAATTATACAAAGCAAGCAAAAAAAGTAGCTAAGAAGTATCAAAGGATATCGAATATACGAAAAGACTATATAAACAAAGTAACGGGAGTAATAACGAATCACTTTACGCACATAGCACTAGAGGAATTAGATGTCGAAGGTATGCTTAGAAACCACAAGTTGGCGAGGGAGATAAGTGATGTAAGTTTCTATGAAATAAAGAGACAGATAATATACAAGGCAGAAAACAAGGGAAGAAATGTTTATGATGTAGATAAATATTATCCCAGTTCTAAGAAGTGCAGTAACTGTGGGAATATAGATGTAAACCTAAAACTAAGCACAAGGGTATATAGGTGTAAGAATTGTGGATATACAATAGACAGGGACTTAAATGCCGGTATTAATTTGAAATACGAAATAGAAAATATAATAGGGAAAGTTCTTCCCGAATTAACGCCTGTGGACTTGACGGCTCTGCTAGAAGATTTAGCAATAAATCATATAGCAACTAGCAAGGTAGAAGCAGGAATACAAACATTTGAAGTTATAGATATTTAGATATATTTATAGATTTTTATATGGTTGTAGGAACGGAAAAACAGACTAGAAAGACTAGCCTGTTTCACTTCATAAGGATATTTATGCCAAATGTAACCCAAAGCTTTCCCTACGCATATACCAATTAAGCCAAGAATCGATAGAACGTCATAAATGTTATTATTTTCAGGGAAAATTATTAAAGTATAATTTTTACCTTTGTGCCATCGGCAGCATCAATATCCACTAGATTAAAAGATCCGAATTCCTTCTTAAAATCTTTTAGTATTTTATGCACGCTAGAAGGAAGGGATTTAATATTGTTAGGTTCTTCGGTTTGGTTAAAGGGTTTCTCTCCGAGCAGGTTAATATTAAGGCTCTCCGGTTTTTCTTCTGATTCAACTTTTGAGATTAGCGGTTTGTAAATAGTCTTCATCTTTAGTAAGGATAGAGGCGCCCAAAGGGCAATTCTCAGTCCTTTAGTAATAACGAGAATTTTCATTTTTACTCCACCACTATGTGAACCTTATCACCGTTTGAAGTGTCAACATCAACTAAGTTGCCCACTAAACCCTGTTCGACTAAAGAAATGATTTGATTCCAATCGATACCTTTAAGAGCATCACTTCCGTTGAAATCAGGAAGATTTAACCTGATAATGGGTTTAGTTCACTTCTTACAAGCTATAGCTATGTTGGTATTAGCGTTTACAGTCATTCAAAAGATTGCTGAGTTTTCCCCGGTAATAAGACAGTTTTATATTGGCTATAATACAGAGACTCAATCACTTGAAACTATGAGTAGGGACTTATTTA
>CAYMPR010000097.1:0-2819 GCA_964392385.1 uncultured Christensenellaceae bacterium
TATATATGATGCAGAGCCATCCGGCGCAACAGGCAACAGTTATTATTATCAACAAATGCAAATGTGAGGAACAATTATGGCAGATATATGGTTTGATGTAGACACAGCACTCTCGGAAGTTCCGGTGAATATTTTCCCGCTGACAGATGATACAGATTTTAAAACTCGCGAAACATCAGTTGCTTATAACGCGACCGGCATGGATTTAGTGTGGAACTTTGTCACTACGTCCGGAGCATACACACAGACGGCGGTCACTCCGACAACCGGGGGCGCGTATGACTGGGCGCATCAGGGCGATGGGATGTATTCTATTGAAATTCCGGCAAGCGGCGGGGCATCTATCAACAATGACACAGAAGGGTTCGGGTGGTTTACGGGTATGGCTACAGGTGTGTTGCCGTGGCGTTCTCCTGTTTTCGGATTCCGGGCTGCTGCACTCAATAATGCACTTATAGACGGCGGAGACTTGCTTGACGTCAACGTTACACACATATCCGACACCGCGCAAACAGGCCGCGATATAGGCGCGTCTGTGCTGCTTTCATCGGGCACGGGAACCGGGCAAATTAGCCTGTCAAGTGGAGCGGTAACAGCGGGAACTGTAAGTGATAAAACAGGGTATGCTTTAAGTCCCTCTGGTGTAGCAGATGTGTGGACATATAGTAGTAGAACTTTAACATCAGTTGACAATGCTTTTCCAAAAGGAGAGGCAGTTAATAATTTAACATTTTTAATGAAAAGTTCTACAAATCATGTAAGTGGTGCTACTGGATTAACAGTATCAGGAGTAGTAAGAAAAGATTCAGGTTCATTTGCTGAAGTAACAGGTTCTATATCTGAAATAGCTTATGGTTTATATGATATTGATACTATATCAGCCGATGAAATGAATGCTGATATTATTACTCTTAGATTTTTTGCTACAGGAGCAGATGATACTTTTATTGAATTGATAACAATATGATATATAATCTTAGAGATTCTTTTTCAATACCTCAAGCACAAATTGTTTTTGTTGACAACATTTATAGAGAACCTCCGTCGGGAGAAACAATTTATTTGGAAGGGATAATATCAAGTGTTTCTACCATAACAGGAAATACTATTATTCAAAAAATATTACAGGGAGATTTAAGTATTTTATCTACTGCAACAGGTAACACTATTATTCAAAAAATATTACAGGGAGATTTAAGTATTTTATCTACCATAACAGGAAATACAGTTATTAATAAAAGATTAGCAGGTAATATATCTACTTCCACTGAATTTATTGGAGATACATCTATATCTAAAACATTACAGGGATTGATGGAATCAAGTGAAATATTTTCAGGTAATAGTACAATAAATAAAATGTTACAAGGTAACCTTCCTATAACAAGTACTATATCTTCTTCATTGATAGTTAATAAAATTCTTAATGGTATCCTATCTATAGGATCATCTATAACAGGATCTTTAGCTAAAGCGAAATTATTAGAAGGTGTTATGAATATATCATCTTCTATTTCGGGTACCATATATAGATCAGTTAGATTAACAGGTAATCTGCCCATTACATTATCAATTACAGGTTTTATAAATAAAGTGATACCTCTTGCAGGAAATTTTATAAGTACCTGTACAATGTATTTAACAAATATTGCTACAAGAAGATTTAAGTATACATCTCCTACAATATCTGTAACAGCTTATGATAATAAAGCTACAAATGAAATTACAGCTTATGATAATGATAGTACTAATATAGTAAATATAACTATAGAGGAAATAGAGTAATCATGTCAAATATATATAGTAATCAAGTTGGAGCAGATTTAATATTTGTATTAAATGTTGATTTAACTGGGATAGATTTAGTAGAAATTGAGATTACTAAACCTGATACTACTTCTTGGAATATCAGCACATCTACAGGAATTGTTATAACAGATGCTGCTACTGGTACTTTAACATATACAACAGTAACAGGAGATATTAATCAGATAGGGACATATTTTTGTAATTTTTTTATAACTGATGCTGGGGTAAGATTATATTCTGGTAATTCTACTTTATCTATTTATGATTTAGGTGAAGTGATAATTATTCATGAAAGATACTTAAATCAAATTAAAAAGGTTTTAGCTTTTCCTAGTGTAGATAATCTTCTTTTATCAGATGAACAAATAAAAGATTATGCTGTATGGCCTGCAATGCAAAGATATTTTAAAAAATTTCCTATCATAACAGAAGCATCTCAGTCAATCAATGGTGAAATAAGTGTTGATTTCCCTTCTATCTATACATTTGGAGTAGTAGATGCAAGAATAGTTGATGTAGGATTAGTTGGTGGTGTAGGTGGATCATTCTGGGATGTAGTTGCATTTCAATCTTATAATAATAGTTATATAGCTTCTAAGACTTCTGGTGCTTATGGTAAAAAAGGTTATAACCCGTCAGGTCTTATATATCAAAGAGATGTGCAAAGACAGACTCATAAATCGCAACAAAATCAATATGTTACACTTAAAACAAGAATAGACTACCCTAATAAACAACTTAAAGCTTACTCATCCATTACAGGTACTCTTAATATATCATGGGCGAATTATTCAAATAAATTTTCAGATATAAAGTATGAATATTTAGATGATGTAATTAAATTAGCCCAAGCAGAACTTATGTTGCATCTTGCTAATACTTCTGCTATACTAACAGACTCAGCACTTGAAGTTTCGATAAATATTGATTACCTCAACAGTAATGCAAAAGAAATGATAAGTGAAGTTGTTGAGAAGTGGAATTCAATACAGGATATTTTGTTATTACAT
>CAYMPR010000098.1:0-2711 GCA_964392385.1 uncultured Christensenellaceae bacterium
AACAATCATAAAGCCTTCTTAATTGACTGAGTCAGTAGAGTAGTATATTATATCTTAAAGATATAGTATTGAATTTTGGGAGGGTTATTATGATAAAAATAGCAGTTATTGGTCTTGGAAACCGTGGCTTTATGTATGCTCAACATTTTGTTAAGCAAGGAGCTGAAATCGTTTCTGTTTGCGAAAAGAAACCAATTCTATTGTCTACCGGCGCTAAAGCACTTGGTGTATCACCTGATAAGGCATTTGCTGACGAAAAAGATTTTTTTGCGCAAGGAAAAATTGCTGACGCTATGATTATTGCTACTCAAGATAGAGACCACTATGGTCACGCTAAACAAGCTCTTGAACTTGGATATCATATTCTATGCGAAAAGCCAGTATCTCCCGTTAAGGAACAATGTGAGGAACTAGATAAACTTGCAAGAGATAAAAATCTCCATATGGTTGTATGTCACGTACTTCGCTACACTAAATATTATAGTGCAATTAAAGAAATCATTGATAGTGGTGTAATTGGTGAGCTTACAAACCTCAACCTAATTGAAAACATAGGATATTTCCACTTTGCTCATAGTTATGTAAGAGGAAACTGGAGAAAGGAAGCAGAAACTGGTCCGTCAATTCTCGCTAAATGCTGCCACGATCTTGATATGATATATTATTTAACTGGCAAAAAGGCTTTAAAAGTATATAGCGTTGGGTCTAGAAAAGCATTCCTTCCTGAAAATGCACCTGAAGGCGCTCCAAGTCACTGCTTATCTGGATGCCCTGAGGAAAAAACTTGTCCTTACCATGTTCATAAAATTTATCTAGCACCCACCGCTCACTCTTTCCCGCTAATGATAATGCATAAGAGAATTATTTGCGAAAAGCCAAAAGCTTCAATGCATGAATTTAAGGAAATTTTAAAAACATCTCGTTTTGGAAGATGCGTATATAAATGTGATAATGACGTTATTGAAAATCAGGTTGTTTCACTAAAGTTAGAAAATGATATAAATGCAACTCTAACTATGACTGCCCACACAAACAAATGTTTTAGGCACACCCGTATTTGCGGAACTAAAGGTGAAATTATTGGAGAAGAAGGAAAGTTTAGAGTAAATATTTTTGCTGGCAAAAAGAAAACTTACTCCTTTGGTATTCTAGAATCCATCGGGCATCTTTCAGGAGACGCAGGAATTACAAGAGATTTTCTTAAGCTACTTGAAACGGGTGAGTTAACTTCAAGAGTTTCGCTAATGAGTGAAACAATGGAATCCCATCTAAATGCTTTTGCTGCTGAAGAAAGCAGAAAAACCGGCAAGGAAATTGAAATGGCTGAGTTTAGGAAATAACCCTCACTATATATTGAAATTGAATGAAAGCAATTTGATACCTATTTTTTGCATATAAATTTGATACAATGCGTTTTTGCAAAATACATGGATAAATTATATTGCGCTTTTGAAACTAATGGTTAAACTAATCCCAAAAGAAAGCCAAATATCGACATTCTTTATGTTGCCTTAGATACATTTATCTTGTTAAAAGTCTGAATTCATTAACCATCTGCTATTATTTGTATTCTAAGCTTTGGAACTATAAGCTCAGTTTTCTTTTTCTCTATATCGTTTTTAAAGCTCAAACTCACTATCGCAAGTTATGTTTATTCCCAGCCTATTAAACAGCTGTATTTCATTCTCGTTAAGCATAACGGTTGAGTGGGCTTCACAACCTCTTAAATCATTAAGTTTAGCAAGCGCTTTACCAGCAATAGGAGTTGTAGCAGCGGAGAAAGCAAGGGCTATTAAAGCCTCTTCAAGATTAAGTTTAGTAACTCCTAGTCCTAGAGATTCTTTTTTTAGTTTTTGAATAGCTTCTATAGATAATGGAGAAATGAGTTTAATTGCATCATCAATTCCGGCTAAATCCTTGATTGCATTCATGAGTACTGCAGCTGAGGCATTAATGGTTTCTTTTCCTCTGCCAGTTAGTATTTTCCCGTTTGGTAGCTCAATTGCAACTACTTGATCGTTTACTTCAAGAGCTCTTTTATTTGCAACAACGAAAACTTTTCTGTCTATTGCCTTAGCGCCTAAACTATTCATTAAGACTTCAACTCTTAGTGCTGCATCCTTACTAACTCTTCCCATTTTATACTCGTTATATGTTTTAAAATATCTACGAATAATTTCTTGTCTAGCTGCCTCTTGAACGATAGCATCATCTTTAATTGCAAATGAAACCATGTTAACGCCCATATCAGTAGGAGACTTATAACATTCAGTGCCCATAATTCTGGTTAAAATATCGCGAATAACTGGGAAGCATTCCATATCTCTATTATAGTTTACTGCACTAACTCCATATGAATCTAAATGGAAATAATCTATCATATTTCTGTCAGCTATATCGGCAGTAGCCGCTTCGTATGCAACATTAACAGGGTGTTTTAGTGGCATATTCCAAACAGGGAATGTTTCATACTTTGCATATCCTGCCATTACTCCTCTTTTGTATTCATGGTAAATTTGGGATAGGCAGGTTGCAAGTTTCCCGCTATTCGGACCTGGTGCATTAACAATTACAATAGGTCTAGTGGTTTCAATAAACGAATTAGCGCCGTATCCTTTATCGGATACAATAGTATCAATATCGTTAGGATAACCTTCGGTGAATCTATGTATATGGACTTTCTCGCCCATTTGCTCTAATTGATTTTTGTA
>CAYMPR010000099.1:0-2562 GCA_964392385.1 uncultured Christensenellaceae bacterium
CTTGAAAAGAACGGATTCTACGCAGAAATATACAATAGCCAATATGCTAATTAGAGGGGTAAATTTAAAATGAGTAATAATAGAACTGGGAAGTGTTCTTTTTATGGTAAAATAATATTTATTGCTGTTTTCAACTTGCATTATTATCTTTCGTGTAAAAAAAAGTGTGAGATTAACAGCGTTTAAAGATTTTGTTTAAGAATCTATATATGGAAAGTGAAATATGAAAAAAAGAAAAGAAATTTACAAGGATTTTAAGCTCGAATATTTCGAAGAGGGTGGAAAGACTAAGACTAGAGTTGTTTACTCGGGTGATTATTTTGTATTGCAAAATAGCTTATCGTTTCTGAAAAAAGCAAGGTTAGAGATTTCAATCTATTCTTTGGTAATTAGTGTTTTTCTCTTTGGATCTTTGTTTTTTGATACGGTTTCCGGGTTCAAACTATATGTCGTTATTCCTCAGTTCTTATCCTTTGTAATGGGTTTAATCACTTTGTATTTTTTCTATCCTTTTCTAGCAGGCTTAATACGATATAACTCTAAACAAAAGGAAGATGTATTTGTTGCCCCGAAAGGGTATTTTATCGCGCAGGCAGGTCTTATTGTTTTTACTGTAGTGGCAAGAATAGTAATGATGGTTATTGAGAGAAACACATATTCGATTTCTTTAGAAATGATACTTCTGTGTCTATGCATATTATGTTTTGTTGGCTTAATGCGGGAATTATTTATTTTCCAAAAACTCCGCGTTGTAAAAGAAGAAAGGTTGGAAAACATTGAAGAAAAAACCGAATAGTATTTTTAATTAGTTTTTCTATTTTTTTATTATTTAATGAGTAAGTTTAATAAAGCGCTGACGGGGATATTTAAAAGTAAAAAATATGAAAAAAGGAGTGATATTTGCAAAAATATCCACTTTTTGATTGAAAATTGCTACTTTTAACAAGTATTATTCAAAGCCGAATTAGAATTTTATATGAATCTTTGGCGTATTTCTCCTATAAATTAATTATTGCGCCATATATTTATATGTGATAAAATATAAAAATTAATTGGTATATCCAAAATTGTTTGGGACCAAAATTTTGTAGGAGGACAAAAAATGAAAAAAAAGAGTTTATTGATGCTTCTTGTCGTAGCGTTAGTTCTCTTGGTTTCCATTACAGCCGTGGCTTGCAAGCCCGAAACTGTAGCGGTTACAGGGGTAACTCTCGATAGAGAAGTGCTTTCTCTTGTGGTTGGGACCGAAGGTACCTTGGTCGCAACAGTAGCTCCTGAAGATGCAACCGACAAAACAGTTGCATGGACGATTGCCGACGAGGCAGTAGCTACTATTAGTGCAAGTGGTGTGGTTACAGCAGTTGCTGTTGGTGAGACAGAAGCCACAGTAACAACCACAGACGGTTCCTTTACCGCGGCTTGTGATGTTATTGTTACAGCTGCACCGGTAGCCGCCACTGGTCTTGCATTAAATAAGGCCACATTAGAGATAAGCACCGATGGTAAGTATTTACTGAGACCAGTATTTACACCAAGAGAGACCACAAATCAAGATATAGCTTCTTGGACAAGCAGCAATACAGCAGTCGCAACCGTTACTAACGGGTTGGTAGTTGCTGTAACAGCAGGAACAACAACAATTACTGCAGTTTCCGAAGATGGAGACTTTGAAGCAACTTGTGAAGTTACAGTTGCAGCGAGAGCCGATGGCGTATTAGTTGTAGGGTATAGCCCATTCAGCAGCAAATTCAGCCCCTTCTTCTCTAAGACTGCTTATGACCAAGATGTTGCCGCTATGACACAGGTTGGACTTTTGACAACTGATAGATTGGGAAATCTCATTCTACAGGCAATTGATGGCGAAACCACAAGCTATATGGGAACTGAATATCTTTACAAAGGTATTGCAGACATTACTATTGATAAATCAGAAGTAGAGCCTTTTGACACTACTTATACTATTGAGATTAGAAATGATTTAGTATTTAGTGATAACGATCCTATGACCATTGATGATGTAATATTCACAATGTATGCTCTTTGTGATCCCACATACACTGGTTCATCTACTCTCTATTCAACTAACATCAAGGGAATGGACGCTTACAGAACTGATAACCAAGACATGAGCGACCAAGCCGCAGCTTATATGGCTGACTTAACCACGATTGTTGCAGCAGTTGAAGCTGAAGAACTTGACCCAGCGGACTTTACCGTTGAAGAACAAGCAATGGTTGATTGGGCAATTTTGAAGACATTGGATACAGCTGCATGGGCTAGCTGGGCATACAACTATTCAGTTGCTCAATATATTTCTTGGGGATACGGAGATGAGGAATCAACCGATGAGGAAGTATACCTTGCCGTAGCTACCGATGAAATACTTGGCGGATTCTATGATGACTACAAAGCAGAGCTTGAGTCAATGAAGGAAATAGAACTTATTCAAGCATTTATTGCATTACATCCAGAAGAAAAAGTTCAAACAATTTCTGGAATAACCAAGACTGGAGATTATTCAATGACAGTCGTAACAGACGGTTTTGAAGCAACAACAATCTA
>CAYMPR010000100.1:0-2477 GCA_964392385.1 uncultured Christensenellaceae bacterium
AGGCTCGGCGAAATTGGATTATCCGTGAAGATACGGATTACGTGTACCAGGACAAGAAGACCCTATTGAGCTTTACTGTAGCTTGAAATTGAATTCGGGTTCTTATTGTGCAGTATAGGTGGGAGACTTTGAAGCATTGGCGTCAGCCTTTGTGGAGTCATCGTTGAGATACCACTCTGTAATAATTTGAATTCTAACTGTGATCCCTCTAACAACAGGGCACGGGACAGTTTCTGGTAGGCAGTTTGACTGGGGCGGTCGCCTCCTAAAATGTAACGGAGGCGTTCAAAGGTTCCCTCAGGTTGGTCGGAAATCAACCATTGAGTGCAATAGCAAAAGGGAGCTTGACTGCGAGACATACAAGTCGAGCAGGTACGAAAGTAGGATATAGTGATCCGGTGGTTCTGTATGGAAGGGCCATCGCTCATCGGATAAAAGTTACCATAGGGATAACAGGCTTATCTCCCCCAAGAGTCCACATCGACGGGGAGGTTTGGCACCTCGATGTCGGCTCGTCGCATCCTGGAGCGGTAGTACGTTCCAAGGGTTGGGCTGTTCGCCCATTAAAGCGGCACGCGAGCTGGGTTCAGAACGTCGTGAGACAGTTCGGTCCATATCCGGTATACGCGTAAGAGAATTGAGTGGAGTCTTCCTTAGTACGAGAGGACCGGGAAGAGGGAACCGCCAGTGTACGGGTTATCACGCCAGTGGTAAACGCCCGGTAGCTGTGTTCCAAGCGGATAAGTGCTGAAAGCATATAAGTACGAAGCCCACCACAAGATGAGTTCTCTCATAGCATAAGCTAGTAAGTCCCCGTAAAGATTATACGGTTGATAGGTCAAAGATGTAAGTATGGCAACATATTCAGTCGATTGATACTAATAGGACGAGGGCTTTTCCTAAATCATTCATTTGATGAAAAGCGTGTTTTGCTTAAGGTTTTACCTTAGCACTTATAATTTCCTATGCAACTTTCAGCGTGCATCGCTTTAGAATTTTGTTTTTTACAAATTCTATACAGCATTGCTGGTGATCAAGTGTAAGTAAACCACCCGTTCCCATCCCGAACACGGTCGTAAAGACTTATTGCAGCAAAAATACTTGGAGGGCCACCTCCTGGGAAGATAGCCCGTTGCCAGCATCTATTTTTACAGAGGAATTAAATTTTATTTAGTTCCTCTTTTAGTTTAAAGAAATAATTATATAAATAATATTATTCTTTTGGCTTTTATAGGTGAGATAATATTTCTTTATTATTAAAAAATCATTTTATTAAAACATTTGCACAAGCATAATTTTTACAATGGGAAAGCGATACAATTATTTCTTTATCCAAATACTTTTCATTCATTTTAATGTAAGGTTTGCCTGTTTCATCATTTAGAATTTCAATTTTATTTAAGCTAAGAGATTTATCGCTGAGGGCTTTTATCAAGGCTTCTTTTGCACAAAATCTTGCACAGAGATGTTGTGCAGGAAAATTTTTTGAAAAACAATATTCCAACTCTTTTTCACTAAAAACTCGATTTAAAAATGTTTTGTCCTCAAGTTTATTTTCAAATCTTTTTATTTCTTCAATATCTATACCGATTTGCATAAATTATTTCTCAAATTGTAAGAGTTTAAATCCACGTTTTCTGGTTTCGCTTTTTATATCAGGTAATTCGTAGCATTTTATGCAACGTGCTTCATACGTTTCATCTCCGCCAATCATAATAAGAGGTGAATTTTTATCAACGGGTTGGCCGTCTATTAATCTTTGGGTTCTTGTCGCATTGTCAGCACCGCATTTCATGCATACTGCTGTAAGTTTATCAACTTTATCTGCGAGGCATAATAATTCAGGCATAAAGCCGAAAGGTTCTGCTTTAAAATCTAAATCCAAACCTGTTCCTATGACTTTTTTACCCATTTTAACAAGTCTTGATATAACTTCTACTATGTGTTCGTCGAAAAATTGTAATTCGTCAATTGCGATAATTTGATCTTCTTCTTTAACATGACCTAAAATTTGAGCAGCGAGTTTCACTTTTATCGCATCAAGCCAAAGGCCGTTTCGTGATTCTATATAATCGCCTTTTGCTCTTGTATCAATATTAGGTGAAAAAACCTTAACTTTTTTCTTCGCAATTATTGCTCTGCGAATTCTTCTCAATAATTCTTCTGTTTTTCCACAGCTCATCGGACCTGTAATAAGTTCAAAACTATACCCTTGCAATTTTCCTACCCCTATAATTTTCTAATCCCGATTATTATTTTAATATTTTTCTTAAAACATTAACTCATTCGGATATATTAATTATAGTTAAAACCTAAAAAAAAGAGAAGTAAATTTTTATTAAGGGGGTGAAACGAAGAGTAACCCGTAAGTTCGAGTGGGACGTTACTCCCACGAGAACCCGAATAATCCGCTCGCTAATACTCACTAAGCTCGTAAAAACTTATGCTCGCGAACTCGCTTCAACTTCGTTTCCGCT
>CAYMPR010000101.1:0-2421 GCA_964392385.1 uncultured Christensenellaceae bacterium
CGATATTTCTTATATAAATGCTCTATCTCTAGCATAAATCTCCTAAATGGTAATCTTAAACCACTCTAATCTCTACTAATGTCCCCTATTTCTATAGAGAGTGCGCACGCGCGCTATATCTATATTACCCATTTGAGAATTTATCATATATATATACAGTTGTCAATAATAACGAATCAACCCTCTTTCTTTAGGGCCCAAAAATCATTTCATGCCAAATAAGTTAGCAAAGAATTAATTACTGGAAATCTTTTACCTCTTTAAATCCTCTTTGAAGCCAACGCTGATACTCTACTATTTGAATCCAAAGATGTAACTGTATAATAATACCTCTTGCTAAATTTCTTCTTCTGAAAGTGCTCTATGCCGATACTCATGAGCATATATAGACATACTTTTGTATCCAAGGGTACCATTTATTATTATTTATTTTCCCAAGTTTACTCTTGAGCTTCTCCCAGTATTTCTTTGTTGGTGCTATCTATTATCCAACCGCCCTATCCCCTTTAGGTCTTTTTAGCAACTTGAATTGATATTTATTACTTTCGGTGATAGAATAATTAAAATACAACTATTTAAGGGAAAGATATGAGATTTATTTTTGCTCAAGACTATATGGATGCTTCTGTTAGAGCTTACGACTTTATAAGAAGTGAAATGATAAAAAATCCTAGTTTAACCCTAGGACTTGCTACAGGCTCCACTCCACTTCAGTTATACAAACTTATGATTGAAGACTATAAACGAGGAAACTTTTCCTATGCTAAAGTCAAATCGATTAACCTAGATGAATATGTGGGGCTTAATCCTAATCACCCTCAGAGTTATAGATATTTTATGAATTCGAATTTGTTCAACCATATCGACATTAATATCAATAACACAAAAGTGCCAGATGGTAACGCTTTAGATCTTGAGAAAGAATGCATTTCATATTCAGAGTATGTTGACGCAAACAGACCCGATATTCAAATTCTAGGGATAGGGAGCAATGGTCATATTGCCTTTAACGAGCCTGGAACCTCTTTTGATTCTATAACTCATATCGTTGATTTAAAAGAAAGTACAATAAACGATAATGCTAGATTTTTTGAAGATGTGACTAAGGTTCCAAGACAAGCTATAACAATGGGCATTCAAGATATTTTAAAAGCCAAAATGATAATATTAATAGCAACCGGCTCAGGTAAAGCCGATTCATTATATAAAGCAATAATGGGACCAATAACGGAAGAATGTCCAGCTAGTATTTTACAAACCCATAAAAATACGGTGATTCTAGCTGATCAGGCAGCAAGTTTTTGGGTGAAGAAAAATCATATTTCTCATTAGAACTCCAAAACCCTTTTTAAAAGAACTAGCCCCTCTGTTTTCGCAGAGGGGCTTTTTATGAACTATCTGGCAGAAATTTTACGCAACCAAATCCAAAGCTCTATTAATTTAAGCCTATTAAGGATATAAACGCTATTTATTGTGTATTTTAAACTAAAGAATTAATTCCAAGTATCGTGCTATTTGCCTTCTTCATCATTAGATTCAGTAATGTCTGCAGGATTTACACTTACCACTTCTTCTACTTTATTAAAATCATATCCTGACTTGGTATAATAAAACTGAATCTTGGCAGCTTCTATGTAGGGCAATACATATACATATAATATGCCGAAAGTAAGTGCAGCAAGTAAATGCCAAACAATAAACGATAAATCCAAAACAAAGAGTTCTAGAACATTTCCCTTCATGATTTGGGCTGATCTTGCAAGCGCATCTTTGTATTGTGTTTTAGTGTTCTCTAAGTATACGTACTCGATTTGACTATATTTGTAATACATATATATGCCAGGAACAACTAAACAAATAAATCCCACTAACATATAGATTTCTCTCATTATTTGGGCTTTAAGCATTTCTGTTGCAAACTTTTCTTTGTACGGAATTAAAAAGTCCTCGACCTTCACCTTCCCATCTCTTCCATTACTAATGTTGTGGAAATAAAGTACAACAGCATATTTCATTGGCATTAATAATACCGAAGCTATTGCAACAAGTACACCTATTACTGCTGCAGCTGTTCCATCTATTGCAGAAAAGATTGAATCTAAAATGACATTCGGAATTGATACTATCACTCCAAAGATCGCTATTATGCAAAAGGCCATAAGTACCTTGCCCTTTATCACATCTCTAGCTTTTAATTTCATTTCTTGTCTATTCATAACCATACCTCCCTCTTTTTTATTATTATATCACCAATGAAAATGAAAAAGAAATACAAAAAGCTCGAATTTTATTTCGAGCCTTTATTGATTAACAAGTTAAGAGTTTTGGTAGTTATTTAGTGATTGTGACCTTTTTTACATTTCTTGGATTATCTGGATTAATACCTAAAGATTGAGCCATATATACAACAAATAGTTCTAT
>CAYMPR010000102.1:0-2299 GCA_964392385.1 uncultured Christensenellaceae bacterium
ATGTGTCTTTAAATAACGGGTTTTAAGTGGTGCGACTGGTGGGACTTGAACCCACGACCTCTGGATAACCAGATAAACTACCGCATATTTTAGAGTTATCGCGAAGAATGCTAAATTTTATTTTTCCTTTCCTCAACTCTCTATATATAGTATAGCTTAATTTTCGAAAAAAATCAAATTTTCGTTTTGCTACTTTTCAAGGAAATTTTTGGTCATTTCATAATATTCGCCATATGCTTTATATAGTAATAAAGCATCTTCGGATAATGTATGCGGCTTCGGCGGCCCACCTGCAAAATGTAAAACAGCAGGATTTTTCGCGCCATACATATAAAATAATGACCTATTAGCCGCAAAAGTATTATAGTCCAACGGAAGACGACACTCCTGTCTATCTTTCCAATTATAGAATTTGTCAACCAAAGACTGGTCGCTTAAAATCATAGTTGGATATAATTTGTGGCACTCTGGAATATAATCTACAAGTGCGCGAAACTCTTCAGCGTTTGGTACAATTACCATTACGCCCATGTTAAATGCTGTCCATTTATAAAATGGACTTGTTGGGAGTTGTGCTTCTGGATAAAACCATGCCATATCTTCTGCGGCAGATAAATGAGGATAAGTGAATAATTCATCAATGTTACGAAGAATTACAATATCGTAATCTAAATATACAATTTTATCATATTGAGTTAGATTAAAAATATGGATTTTGGAAATTACCTTATTCCAAATTGAATAACCACGAAGTTCATTTATAGTTTTTGCCATTAATGGTAGTTCAATTAATGGAACTTTAATACACTCGATATTATGTATATTTAACTTTCTTATAGTCATATCATTAACATCTTCTGTAACGACACAAACAAGATTGTATTTAGAGTTCACTCGTTTAAGATTGATGTTTAAGTTAATAATTGCTATATAATCGTTACTACATAAGAAGCTGACATACTTATAATTTTCCATAACAACCTCTAATCATTGCTTGTGAATGTGATAGGAATAATCATTTCGGGTAAGAAATTAATTTCATATTAGTGGTGCGACTGGTGGGACTTGAACCCACACGCTTTCGCAGCAGATTTTTGGTTGGAGTATAAAGTTATGACCTTTTAGCCCCTACGGCTACTCCAAAGTCTGCTATGTCTGCCTATTCCATCACGGTCGCACGATAATTCTTAGTGCGGCCGCATAATCGGTCAGGACTTTCCATAATTTCACTCATTTTTGCTCTCCTGTCCGTAAAATTTGTATAAAAGAACCTTGAAAAAAACATCAATGAACCTTCGTTCTACTTTAGTATTACTTCTTAGATATTCTGTCAATAGGGAACAAAGTGCGTGCGCAAAGGAGCGACCCTTACACATTCTTTGCCCGCATTGTGGGGACGAGCTTGACCCTAGGGGCAAACCAGCCTTTAATGCCTGGCCTATGTGGGAATGCTTACCCACACTTTTCACCGGTTATTCGCATTAATTTGTATTATAATTAAACAAATAACTTTATATCAGTATTGTTTTAGTGATACGGCTACTCAGATTCAACACTCAACTTATAGCCCATTTCTAGGCATCAACACCAATCGGATTAGTGGTATTTCGTAGGTCTATTACAGTCACCAGCTAAAACCTAACTACGATTCTTCCGCGTCTGCGGCGTCTATTGTTCCGACGTTGAGAAATCTACATTTCTAAGCGTAATACCTCGCACCCTACCTTGCAACTTCCGCATTTTGCGTTTAGTTTTGTGTATCGCTACACTCATTTAGCCCCACATAGGTAAAACGTATCCGTTTTATCCCTAGCTTTGCTTTCAGTAGTTCTCGGCGTAAGGGACTGTCCTTACGTTTAGCACCGAGGTATCGTCTGTTTTTTTCAAGGTTCTTTCCTTACCTTCTATAAATATTATATCATATTTACGCAAGAAAGTCAAATTTTCCACTTGAAATTTTTTGAGTAATTAGTTTCAACCAGACACGCCACGAGGAGGCTTACTCTTGTGTCCACACATAGATATCGAGAGAGAGACGGGGACGAAGAAATGATAGTTAAAGATATGAAAGGGTTTATAAATAATCTCCGTCTCTCTCTCAACTTTCTATATTTATTATAGCATAATATGCGGCAAAAGTCAAATATTTCAGAGGAAAATTTTTGAGGGAATTTTTGGGGTTATGGGCTGAAAGTTCTTTGGAAGGGTTGGTACAGGAGGTGAGATTCGAACTCACGATCTCGCGGTCTAGGAAAATTTTAGATTACCTTTAATACCTCCTCTATTTTATAATTATCAG
>CAYMPR010000103.1:0-2264 GCA_964392385.1 uncultured Christensenellaceae bacterium
GTCTCCACCCTTGCCTGTTCGTATATAATTCCTATTGTTTCGAATGAATGCTTTTAAATCTGCTGGCTTTATTTCTGAGTAAACCCAATTGCCGTATAGTTTGTAAATATGTATCCACTGTACAGCCGTTGTAACCTCTATTCCCGAAGGGTGCCCATAGCACTCAAACTCAATACCAACGTTTCCTGTTTTAGCACTAAGCTCATCAAACTTAACCTCGGCAGTGTATCCATCCTCAGCAATTAAATCATACTCTTTAACATTTCCTAAAACACGCCTTAAACCCTTGTGGTCTTTTTTGAGGTATTTAATAACAACATCTTCTACTTTATTTCCTCTCTCTAAGTCCCTTTGAAAGTTTCCCATTGTTGAGTTTTATGAGTATTCTAGAAATATTATTTTGCTTCATACCCATTTCCTCTGCTATTTGAGTTTGGGTCTTGCCCTTTAGGTACTCCCTTAGTATTCTTCTGTCCCTTGCCTTGTTTCTGCAGTTTCTATTGTCGTACTTAGTACCAGCCAGTAAATTAGCTACTGTTTTATAAGAGAGCTTTAATTTTCTAGAAATTGCAAAGGTTCCTAACCCTGCTTCCTTCCACTCGATAATTGCTGGAAGGTAGCTTTTATACTCCCTCATTCTTCTTTGCTTGGTTCTAAATCGGTTGTCTAACAAGACCTTATCCCAAGCCCCTAGCTTTCGAAGGTACTGATAAATTCTTTCTCGACTTAAAGAGTATTCTTTTGCCAGACTAATAACTGACTCCCCATTTAAATACTTGTCTACAATTTCTATTTCTTTTGTCATAAGGCTAGAAAGTTAATTAGGGCTATTAAAAGTAAAATAACTGACAAACTAATAACTGCCAGTAATATTACTAGGTATAAAATATACTGGTGTAATAACTCGTATTTTACCTGCTCTTTTAGATTTAACTCAGCACTCGCACTGTTTAACATCTTCACAAAATCTTTTTCTTCTTTCTTCTCCATATTACTTTGTTGTTAATTTAGATAACTACCTTCTCTCTTGTATATTTTACTTTTCATCTTCTTTAGTTTTTAATTTAAGTAATCTTTTAAGTGTTGTTCGGTAATCTTCTGCTTCCATATGGTATGGTCTTAATATTTCCCTCATATCTCCGTAGAACTCCTCACATTCTTTCCAACTCCCCTGTCTCCCCTCTTCCCTAGCTCTGTCTAGTTCTTGTTCTATAACTCTGTATAGTCCGTGCAACAAACTACCCCCATCTTCACTTAATATGTCCACCCCGTTGTCGTTTAATACTGTTCCAATTCTCACCCTTATTCTCTCTTCCATATTACTTTGTTGTTAATTTAATTGACTCTCCTAGTAAACCCTCCCACCTTTTAATCATATCTGTTTGGCTTGTAGACTTCTCAAAGGCTCTGATGCAACTCCTTATCCCCTCTTCCCTAGCTCTGTCTAGTTCTTCTAAAACAACCTCTTTACATACTGCTATCATTAATTTTCCATTAGAACTATTCTCGTCAAACTCTCTGGTCTCTGGTCTTGTTGTATATCCAAACTCTGGTGCTAACTTCTCATACACTTTGTGGAACTTTCTAGCAATCTGTATTTCTATCCTCTCCATATTACTTTGTTGTTAATTTAACTATGCATACCAGAAATCAATATCTTTTACTAACTCATCTATCATTTCTACCACCTCTTTGTTCTGTTTCTTGGCAAGATAATAAATAATTGAATCATAGGTATGGTGAATTGACTCGTTGTCCATCTCCTCAATTTCTCTTTTTAGATACTCAATCTTTTTAAGGACATTCTTATCTATTTTTACATCTCCTTTCTTCTCCATATTACTTATTACTTAAAATTAAAACTTGTTGTATTCCCTGTTATAATCTTTCCTATACAAATAGGGATACCAAACTGATTAAACATATAAACCTTATTATTCACTACAAATGTCTTCCCCATATTACTTTGTTGTTAATTTAGATAACTCTTTTTTAAGCATTTTTACTTCAAATCTTAACCTTCTTATCTCTGAATACAAGTTATTGTTTAGATAAGAAACAAGCTCATTAACTTTTGCTTCTAATATCAATTCAACTGGTAATTCTTTCTTAAAATCAGATACATTTAATTTATTGATTCTTTCCAACCTCTTCATATTACTTTGTTGTTAATTTAACTAATTGGTAGGTACTACTGCTTTCGCAGAACCCAACGACTAAATTGTAATCGTTCAGTCGTTGTTGTCTGAAATAAGTACCCACCA
>CAYMPR010000104.1:0-2241 GCA_964392385.1 uncultured Christensenellaceae bacterium
TCGGTCTAGGTTCTGCTCCTTAACATCTTGTATAAGTTGAATTAATTGCATATTAGAAAGGAATATCCTCTGGATTTAATGTATCACCTTCTTCGGTCACGACCTTTTCACTTTTCATAACAACCGAACCATCATCTAGCATTTTCCAATCTTCCCCAAATAAATAAACAACATTGACCAACTTACCACTTACATTACTCTTAATTATTTCCACATTAGCCTTTTTTCCTACCCATTTTTTAGTGTCATCACCATAAGCATCAATCAAATTATTTATAGATGTTTGGTTAAATGATAAATTCTTTTCCCCATTTTTAGTATTAATTTTAAATACCTGTCTAGGCCCATAATCTCCTTCCATTGTAGATCCTTCATTTAATATTTCTACTAAATCACCAGTATTAAAATCCTCTTTAGCTTTAGCCCACTCTCCTTGCACACTTACTCTTTTTTGTATTTTCATATTATTTTGCGTCGTTTAAACAACGATATAATGTTAATGCTGATAAAAATGCTTCCCTGTGTGAACTTACCTCACAATTTTTCTTAACTTCCATAGTTCCATCCTTTCTTAAATTTACTACAATATGACCTTTTATATTATCGTATAATCCTAATTCTTCTAGCATTAACTGATAACCTGCCATTTGTAAAAAGTTTTCAGGATATATTCCACTAGATGTTTTTACATCCCCAATCCATATTTCCCCATCTATTCTACAAACAAAATCTACTATTCCTCCAAGCCAATATTTCCTTGAGTAAAGATTTTTTTCACTCTCTATAAATTCAACCTTATCCTCTTTAGCCCAAGAAATAAAATTATCAAGGCACTTTTGAACTAACTTATCATCAGACTTAACTTCCTCAGATTTGATATAATTTTCTACTGCCTCATGGACTTTAGTTCCTATTCCACCAGCTTTTTCTTTCTTTTTTGTATGTGCTACTTTGGCATTTTCCAACACCTCATCCATATCCTTCAAATCCTTTAGGTTGTCTTTAACATATTCGCAAGCCATATTGGCAGACCATTGGATTAAATACGGTTTGTTTATTACAGATAATATTGTAGTGATGCCAGTTAAATTCTTACCATCTAATTTATGGACATGGTTTTTTACATTAAATTCATACATTATTTTTCTAATTCTTTAATAATTTCTAATTGCTTATATGCACCGACCTTTTTTGCACAATTAAGCCAGTTATCTAATCCTTTATCTGTCTTAAATATTATATCGTGAGCCAATCCAGCACTTTCAGTTTCAGATAGGGCAATTTCAACAGCTCTTTTACCTGTTATTTCCTCTCCGTATAATACTTTCCAATAATATATAATCGTGGCTTTCTTGAACATAAACACCCCAATACTAGCAGGTTGAACCTTTGAATTCCTAGGATTTGGGTCAAAAACTATAATTCCATCATCTTCCGAGTAGCCATTACTCTCACATGTCTTTATTTCGTTCAAAATGGCCGTTTTAAGCTCATTTATCTTTGGAGTTAGATTATCTATTAAAACCTCTTTAACTTGCGTTGTAGGGGCATTTTGAGCCAAATTTGACCTTCCTCCAGCATAATAGAACAAACATAGCACCCCAACTATCATAGCAACTATCACTAACGATCTAACAGTATTTTTAACCTTTAATTTAAACACTTCCCATTTCGTCATATTTAGGTAAATGTCCTTTTTTCTTTTACCCATAAAATATAACCTAACCTTTTTATTTTTTTCCATATAGTTTAGTAAGTAATCTTACTATTGCCTCATAAAAGCTATAACCTAGTGCGACCACATCACCATGTCTAGCTTCGTAATATTGTGAACCCTCTAACTTTTGTATTTTCATTTCATTAATAATTCAGCTATATCATCACTTGTTGCCTCTTGAAGCATATACACGAGATGTTTTGCTGAACTTTTATCTCTTTTGATGATGGCGACCAACACATCATCTTTATAAACCATAAACGCACCTTCTTTTTCTACTACCATAATATTGAAAGTATTAACATTCCCCCGAGCATTCCCCCGACCAAAAGTAACTCTCCCCAACTTAATTCTCTAAATTTGTCCATAATATTTTTCGCAGACTTCACATCCATCTTCAGGAGATAAATGGCAGTCATGGTTAGCATATTCTACTAATGCATCTTCTCTCATCTCTTGTGGTGTTTTAAATCTCCAAATAGTATCTTCCCCACAATCACATATTACTTTTACATTTTTACTAT
>CAYMPR010000105.1:0-2233 GCA_964392385.1 uncultured Christensenellaceae bacterium
TATAAATATCTTTTTATACTTGCCTTTTGCCCTGCCGATAATTTCATATTATGTATAAATTGATTTTGTTGAAAAGTAGTTTCTAATGAGAGTAATTTAGAGATTAGTTTTAAGTTTGTTTTGGACATTGCAACCTCTTTCTTCTCTTTTTCAATATTAGCCGCTTTTTCTAGCGCCTCTGCATAGTCCTGAATTGCTTGTGTTATAATTGAAAATGCTAAAAGTCTATAACCGTCCACAATATGCCTCCTGTGACGAACCGCTTATACTACAATATACGAAAAAATTCAAAAATCAAATTTGTATAGAATTTTGTGCAAAAAATGTGGGAATTTCGTATACCATAATATGGGCGAATGACAAAAAATAGCAGTGTCAAAAAAAAGTCTATTTTTTTAGTTCCCCACTTGACACATAATGGAAAGTAGGCTAAAATAAGGGTAATATGAAAAACCAAACAACAATTGAAAAAACCCAATATAAACAAACAATCGCCGAAATGAACGCAGAAATGTTAAATATGGAGATTGGAAACACCCCACATATGTGGGAGATAGCAAAAACTCTTGCTACAATTGCCGCAAGTGCAAAAGGTTATCTCAAAGGCAATGGCGTAGCAATTAGAGAAAACGGGTGTGAGGGCTCAATTGACGGCTTCTTATCTTATTGTGCGGTTAAGCTAATGACCAGAAGAGGATATGACTTAACAAAAGAATATCCTAATACTAAAAGAAAATTGCATGGTCCAGTATACTCCTGGATGGGATATGCAAATGAAATGGTAAGATGGTGGTTAATAGAGTACAATAAGACAGTTATAAATTATGATGAACTAGGGGAGTTGTGTAATTATCGTCAAGACGGCTCTTTAATTGATAGAGTAGACCCTACAAACTTTGAAGATAGAATTTTATTAAGGGCCTCCATTACTCCTAAAAATATCTTATATTCATTGGAAAAATTGCCTGACGACTTTGACCCCTTCCACTATGAAATATTATATTATTTGGCTACGAAAAAACTATTGTATAAAGAACATAAAGCGTGTGTCCTTTTAGGTGCAAGATACTTAATCTGGTGCATAGCATATTCAGAAGACTAAAAACACGGGGGGAAGTGTATGAACCAGGCAGATAAAAAACTAATTCTAAAAGTGATGGCAAGACAAAGTAAAATACAAAAAAATTTCCCTTATTCTATGTTAGGAATAGTCCTACCCCAAAAGAATCTGCTTGAGTTTATCAGTGTTTTTGGCGGAATGACTATAAAAGTACCAACCTTAGAAGAAATTACGTGCTTAACCAAAGCATGCGCTATATACGAACTCGGGGGATATGAAAAAGCAGAAATAATTTGTAAGGAGTTAACAAATGGAATATCCAAAAAACGATACACTGCCATTGTGGCTAAATTTAATTGAGGCACTAAACACCACAAAAAGCTTGGAAACTCTTTTTGAAGAGAGAGTTAATGATATTGTAAACAATGATACAGAAAAAAAACCAACAGTAAAAAATATTCATGGAGTGTATAAAACATTATGGAAAATCAGCCTTCATACCCTGTAATTACTAACTTTCACCTTAAAAAAGCAAATGTATTATTAGCAGTACAACAAAGCTATAAAGAAAACAATGGCGATGGCTTTGGCCTACTAGAGGGTTCGGTAAAGTATGACACTAATATCCGCCAGTATATCTTTACCCCTTGTGAAGACCTAAAGAAACTTTTTGACATGGTAGAACAAACAGAATATACTTGTTTAATGGAGACTCTTTCAAAAAGAATAGCAAAAATTCTCCTTTCAGAAATAGATTATTTAGAGGAAAAGTAATGGACACAAACCTTAGTATAATAGCGGAAAAAGGAATTGTAACCGTAGACATAATTAGAAAAGAAAAAATCGCTAAATTGTTAGATAGCTCTATTGATAAAATACAAGAGGTACTAGATAACCCCGACTTGTCTGACGGAGAAAAACTTACCACTGCACAAACTGCCGTAAATACCGTGAACGCCTTAGAGCGAATAGAAATTGAAAAAAGAAAAGCCACGGTATTAGAAGGTCAGCTTATACTAGACCAGCAAAGAATTGCAATGCTTCCAAACCAACTTGTTTTAACTCAACAAAACAATACCGTGAACATTAACCAGACAGGAGAGCCCGATGAATCACTACTCTTGCGAAAAACCCAACAAGCAGCACTTTTAGAAAGACTTTTACACCCAAACA
>CAYMPR010000106.1:0-2125 GCA_964392385.1 uncultured Christensenellaceae bacterium
AGATGTTCATTAACTAAGTTGATTCATAAAAGCTAAAAAAGATTTTTCAAAAGGAGATAATTATGAACTATGAAGATAAACTAAAAGAGCTTGATTCGCAATTTGGTCAGTGGTGGAAATGTGGCTTTGAAGTTCCAAAGATGACAAAGGAACTTTATCCCTATGAGAAAATGTTTTCCCCCATTCGAATAAATAATCTTGTCTTAAAAAATAGATTGGTAATGGCCCCAATGGGAAACATTTCTATGGCGGAAGAAACAGGAAGACCAAATGACAAAATGATTAAATACTTTGAAGAGAGAGCAAAAGGCGGAGTTGGATTAATTACCTCAGGTCTTATACCAGTTTCATATGGTATTGATAAATCTCTTTATGAACTTGGTAAATTAACATATTTTCCAAGAATTGATAGAAGTAGAACCGTGTATTCAGGTTGGAGAGATTTAACTGCGAAAGTACATGCTCACGGAGCTCATTTCTTTATTCAACTAACACCAGGACTTGGAAGAGTTGGTAACCCCCAGTGTGTACTTAATTCACTAGAATTTCCGAGAAGTGCATCATTTAATCCTAATTGGTATATGAAGGATGTTCCATGTCTTAGGTTATCAGATAGAAGTTTGAAAAAGATTATTAAAAAAATGGGACAAGGTTCAGCAGATGCTAAAGCATTAAATATCGATGGTGTGTATTTACATGGACATGAAGGATATCTTTTAGAGCAAGTTACAAACCCAGCATTTAACAGAAGAGTTATGGGAAGATATGCGGATTACGAAAGATTTGGAATCGACATGATTAAGGAAATAAGAAGAAGAGTTGGAAAAGATTATCCTATCATGTATAGAATTGATTTATCTCTTATGCTAAATGCAACCTACAAGGATAAAATGAATTCTGTTAGTCCTTTGAAAAAATTTAAGGATGAAAGAACCCCTGAAGAAACGCTAACATATATGAAACACCTTGTTGAAGCAGGTGTGGATATGTTCGACGTAGATTTAGGTTGTTATGACAACTGGTGGTTGCCACATCCCCCAGCTTCTATGCCTCCAGGATGTTATTTAGATATAGCTGATATTGCCAAAAAATATTTTGCAGCTAATGGAATAAAGTCAAATAAGGGCCTTGAAGTACCTGTAGTTGCAGTAGGAAAATTAGGGTATCCTGATTTAGCTGAAAAAGCGCTTAGGGATGATAAGTGCGATTTAGTTATGCTTGGAAGGCCACTGCTTGCTGATCCTGATTGGTGCAATAAGGCATATGCTGGTAATGTATCGGATATTAGACCTTGTATAGGTTGCCAAGAAGCTTGCATTAACGAGTTCGTAGAGGGTGGACATCCACAGTGCGCTGTAAACCCAAGAACTGCTTTTGAAGATGAGTATTCTCAGGAGATTCCAAAGGCTGATAAGCAAAAGAAAATTGCAATTATTGGTGGCGGTCCTGCTGGAATTACTGCTGCTGGCGTACTTCTTCAAAGAGGGCATAAAGTAGATCTTTTTGAAAAAAGCGATAGACTAGGCGGAAATTTGATTGCTGGTAGTATTGCAAAAATTAAATATGAGATTAAAAACTACCTTTTGTTCCTAGAAGGAATGGTTGAAAAGTTTAAAAAGAATCCAAATTTTAAACTTAATTTAAAGACCGAGGGGAATATTGAGACCTTAAAGGCTGGCGGATATGATGTCATTATGACAGCAACTGGCTCTAGTCCTGTAAGACCCGCAAGTATTGAAGGCATTAATGGCGAAAATGTAGTTGCGGCTATAGACCTACTAACTAACCCCGTGCTTGCTGAGGGGAAGAAGAAGATTGTAGTAATTGGTGGTGGTGTAGTTGGAGCTGAAACCGCCTATTGGCTCAAATATGAGCATGACAAAGACGTAAAAGTTGTCGAAATGGATAAGTACATTATGAACCATGCGTGTACTGCCAACAGAGGTCATATAATCCACTACCTTGAAGAAGCTGGCGTTGAACTATTAAACTGCACAAAACTCATAAAGATAGTTGGGAATAAAGTAATTGTATCTCAAAACAAAAACAAGAATGTTCCAAACCCATATAACACTTGGGCGCCCATACTTCCTGAAAACATAGAAAATCCAATGGACCTTCTAAG
>CAYMPR010000107.1:0-2123 GCA_964392385.1 uncultured Christensenellaceae bacterium
TAAACAAAGGGCAGGCCAAATGAAAGTTGATAGAATAGTACTTAAAAACTTCTTAAGTTACGGAGTTGCTGACTTCGAACCAGGGTCAAGTATTAACCTAATAACTGGTCCAAATGCAGCAGGTAAAACTAACTTACTTGATAGTATATATCTATCCGCAATTGGTAGAGGCTCGAGAAATCAAAAAGACAAGGATTTAGTTAAATGGGAAACCAAAGAAGGCTCTGAGGTAACCATATTTGTTAAAAAGAAATATTCAAAACATATTATCCAAACAAAAATAGATGCCGATGGAACCAAGAGAATAACCATTGATGGAATTCCAATACAAAGAATTGGAGAGCTAATGGGAGTACTAAATATTGTGTTCTTTTCTCCCTCTGAAATCAGTCTCATTAAAGATGGCCCAGCAGAAAGACGAAGGTTTCTAGATATCAGTTTATGCCAACAATCAAAGACATACTTTTATACTCTTCAACGGTATTTAAAGCTTCTTGATCAACGTAATAACGTGTTAAAAGGATATAAAGGAAAGGCCTCACAAAGCTCGCTACTTGATGTTATCAACCAGGACTTTTTAAAGTGTGCTACATACCTTATACAAGAAAGAAAGAAGTTTGTAGATGAGCTAATTCCCTATGCAATAGAATCTCATTCAAAGCTTACAAGCCAAAAGGAAGAGTTCGTTATAGCCTACGAAACCGAGCCAATAAAGGGAGATATATACCAAGATTTAATAACCCTTACAAATGACGCATATGCTAAAGATGTAGAGTTAGGATTTTCAACGATTGGTCCTCATAGAGATGATTTGCGCATTATGGCGGATTCAGTTGATATTAGAAGGTTTGGTTCACAAGGGCAGCAAAGAACGGCAGTGTTATCTTTAAAGCTTGCGGAAGCTGAGATTATAACAAAAAGATATGGCGAATCTCCAGTTCTACTGCTTGATGACGTTTTAAGCGAACTTGATTCAACAAGAAAAGAAGCACTTTTTGATGCAATAGCAGGAAGACAAAGCGTAATAACTGACACCTCAATTCCCGAGGGACTAGACTCAAAAACAAAAATATTTAGGATAAAAGATAAAAAAGTAACAATCTAATCCATTAACCAAAAACATAAGCATGTAAATTCGTGCATAATAGATAAATCTAATTAAACTAATACGAGGAAATTATGACATTAAGAGACAAAAAAAGAGAAATAGTAGAGTATATAAAAATCGAAGGAATAGATGAGGAAGCAATTTACTCCTCTCTTGAAAGACCTCAAGATTTATCAAAAGGTGATTATGCTCTACCTTGTTTTAAATTCTCCAAGGCACTAAGAAAATCGCCTGTACAAATTGCAGAGATGCTAAAAGAACAAATAGTATCTAAAGCAAATATTTTTGAATCAGTTGAAGCAGTAAATGGCTACTTAAATTTTAAATTCGATAAAAACATTGAAACTAAGCTTTTAGTTGAGCAAATCCTTAAAGAAGGGAGTAGCTATGGTAGTTCGCTTGAGGGCGAGGGTAAAACCATTTGCATTGACTACAGCTCGGTAAATATAGCAAAGCCATTTCATATTGGGCATCTTCTTACAACTGCAATAGGCGGCTCGTTATATAGAATATATAAAAAGCTAGGATATAATCCTATCGGCATAAATCATCTTGGAGACTGGGGAACACAATTTGGAAAGTTAATAGTTGCATATAAAAAATGGGGTAGTGAAAAAGAACTAACGAAAAAAGGGGTAATGTATCTTAACGAGCTTTATGTAAAATTTCATAGCGAGGCAGAGACAAATTCAATACTGGATGATGAAGCTAGGGCATATTTTAAAAAGATAGAAGATGGGGATAAAGAATCCTTATCGCTTTTCACTTTGTTTAAAGATATAACGCTAAAGGAAGTTGCAAAAGTATATGACAGGTTAAATATTAAGTTCGATAGCTATGCGGGAGAGTCGTTCTATAACGATAAAATGGTGCCTATAATAGAAGAGCTTAATAAAAAAGACTTAATAGTAGTTTCAGATGGTGCTTCAATTGTTGATTTATCTAAGTTTGATATGCCACCATGTCTACTCGTTAAAGCGGATGGAGCAACTCTTTACGCAACTCGCGATATAGC
>CAYMPR010000108.1:0-2101 GCA_964392385.1 uncultured Christensenellaceae bacterium
GGAGAATTAAGGTGAAAGTAAATACTAAATTTGGGGGCGCTTTAGCCGTTCAGGAGATGGCAACGATTGTCCCGCCTAGTACTAATGATATGGATTGTCTTTGGATAAATACTAGAATGTTTAATATTTTGGTATCTAAGGGTATTTTTAATTTAGACCCTAGCTCGGTAGATTATAAGTATATGCATTTTCTATCCAGTGGAACGATTTTTGTTATACCTGACGAGTTGCTAGCGGGGGGAATACGGCGCGTATGGTGTTCTTCATATGATTGTGCACTTGATGTTATTAATATGTTTCCATCTGAGGTTTTACCAAGCGCATATTCATATAGCACCTCGAATACTTTTATTACTAGTTTAGACGAATTTTTGGAATGGTTAAATGGGGATAGTTTTACGAAAAGAACTCCAACAGATGCCCATAAAGCCCCTGGTAGGAGCCAGGATTTTCGGTTAACTAATATGCTTTCTGCTCATGATAAGTCGCATAAAAACACCCCAAATTATGATAGGCAAGCATTTATTGATGACAGGTTAAAGCAGTTTTATTTTGATGGATCTCTTTATCATGTGCTTGGTACCTTAAGACTTACAACAACAAATTTTCCTATAAACATTCATGCTCTTCCAGGACCAGGGAATAAGTTTAGAACAAGGTTGTTTTTTGATTCAGCCCGCCTAAGGGCTATCGAGATACCTAAAGCCATTTGCACTTTTGAGGGGTGTGTTACTTTTAATTGTTCAAATTTAAAAGCAATTAAGTTTGAAGCACCTTTATTTTTAAATAATCTTTCTTTTTCTGGGGCGAAGAGCCTTGAGTATGTTATTTTTCCACAGGGGAGTATAGTAAAGGATTTAACAGTTACAAATGAATTGCACGCGTCAACAATTAATTATATGTTAGTTCCAAAAAGTATGTCTAACTCAAAGTTATATTCCACATTAAATACTCTAAGTGAAACCACTTTGAATAAACATGGTAACTTAAAGTTTGAAGACCTTGTTCCATTAAAACAGCCTATTGCTCCATAGGTATATGGGGTATACTAGGACATACATAAGAGATTATTAGGAGAAAGTATGGGCAAAAATATTAAAAACAGTGTTAATAGAGCCTTTGAAGATGATACTACAGGTTTGAGTGTAGATGATATTTTTAAGAAGAGAGACAACCTCCTTAAAAATAAAAAGGTTTTTTCTAATGCAGAAGATATTGATATTAACGAAATGCGCTCACAAATAGTGGATGCTTTTTTACTCGCGCATGAGTTTGCGTGTGCTAAACTTGCGGCTTCTGCGGTGTTTACTACTAAAAATGGTTGTAAGACAATGCAAGTAGGGAGAAATGCAATTGTGCAGATAAATCCTGCGTTTGCGAAAAGTATCGGGGTTAAAAATATGATAGGTGTTTTTGCCCATGAGGTTTTGCACGTAATGGCAGGGCATTGTTATATAAAATGGGTGAGTGAAACTAAGGTTTATCAGGAGTATGTAGCAGTTGCAGTAGATATTGCTGTAAATTATTGGGTGACTTATTTTGGTTTTTCTTTACCATATGGATACCAAGAACATGCTCGTTTTGACCTTGAGGTATTAAATGGGGCTCTTCCCCCTACTCCTGTTCCTAGTTATTTGTTAGACGCACAGGAGATTTATAATTGGTTAGTTAAAACCTATCCCCCGAGCGCAAAAGCGAAAAAGTTTAGTGGTAATTTTGTTTCTCCTGTTCCAAAAAATACGGTATTGGGTAATATTAAAGGGCAGGTCATTTGGGTTCATAAAAAGAATCATTGGGGTATTGTAACTTCGGAGGGTACATATTTAGAGGATGTTGAATATGATATTTTAACTGATAAAGAGGCAGAGGCTTTACTCGGTTATCTCCCCGAGGTTAAGAGAAGTGTGGTTGCTGTGCAAGAAGATGTTGCACCTACCGGGGAATATACAATATATAAGCCAAAAGCTCAAAAAGGCCAAAAAGGGTCGTCTCAAAGCAATGGGCCACAAGAGATTATACCAGGTGTTCCGGCGCCAAAAGATGAAGATGAAGACGAAGAATATGATATTGAGCTTAGCGAAGATAGCGGAGACGGCGGAGA
>CAYMPR010000109.1:0-2036 GCA_964392385.1 uncultured Christensenellaceae bacterium
ACTCCAATCAATCAATTTATTATTAATCAATCTAATAACGAAAATATAGCATAATATGGAAACATTAAAATTAGAACAAACTCAAGAAGAAGAAAGTAAGGTAATTCCCTTTAACTTAGTTAAAAGTCAGGCGGAAATGATTCCATTTATTATTGAACAATTTCATAAACATTATCCAGATATTGTATATGATAAAGTCTTCTATGTCTATAGTAAAGATAAAGGCTATTGGGAAGAAGCAGAAGATTTCGCCATTACAAAAGATATTCAAAGTTTTTGTAGTTATTATAATATTGGTGGTTCTTTCTATAAACATCATAAAACGGCAAAGAGTTTGTGTGAGCAAGCTAAATTGGACTTCTATATTAATATTAAAACTGTTACAAATCTTCTTAATTTTCAAAATGGAACTTTAGAGATAGATAATGATAATTTTAGGGAACATCGCCAAAGTGATTATCTATTTAATTCATTGCCCTATGAATATAATGCTGAAGCTAAATGTCCTAAATTTGAAACCTTTCTTAAAGAGATACTTCCAGATGAGGGTGTAAGAAAAGTTTGTCAAGAAACTATTGCATATCCTATAACAAGACTTCACTTAGAAAGAACTGCTTTCTATATTGGAAATGGAAGGAATGGGAAGAGTACCTTGATAGAAGTGGTTACAAATATACTTGGTAAAGAGAATGTTAGTAATATTTCTCTTGAAGATATTTCCAAAAATGATGGAAAAGGCATGAATCAAATGAAAGGAAAGCTTATCAATATGACTTATGAAAGTGATTTTAAGATTTTAGGTTCTGCTTCATTCAAATCCTACACATCAAACGAACCAATGAAAGTTAAAATGCTCTATTGCGATGAATATCAAACGACTGACTACCCTCAATCTATTGTTGCATGTAATGCTATGCCTCAAAGCAATGATTACTCAGAAGGATTTAATCGTAGGATTCTTCCTATACCTTTCTCTGTAACCATACAAAATGAGAATGTAAATCCAAATCTAAAAGAAGAACTTTGTGAAGAAGCAAGTGGTATTCTTAATTGGATAATTGAGGGAATGAAAAGACTCAGAGAAAATAAAAAGTTCTCTATATCTCCAATAATTGAAGCATTTAAAGATGAATTAAAATCAGAATCTAACAATGTATATTGCTACTTGAAAGAAAACGACTATGTCCCTTCACACAATGAAAAGATGCTCCTTGCCGATTTATACAAAGAGATAGATAGATATTTTGTGGAATTTGGGTATAATTCCATTGGAATAAGGACTCTTAAAGTTCGATTAGAAGGATTAGGCTACAAAGTACAACGTTCAACAGGGAATAAAAACTATGTTTGGATAGAAAAGCAGAAAAAGAAAGAAGAAGTTTTAATAGAGCAAAACACTATATCAGAACTTAGCATTGAAAATTATGAACAAGAAGATTTATTTGAAGATAATAATGATAGTCCTTTCTAAATTTTAGTCTCTAAATAGTTACTAAGTTACTATACGATGCCCTTTTTTCAAAACTTTTTATTTTCATACTCCATTTTCAAATACTTTTTATTTTTTGGCTTTTATAGTAACTTAGTAACTTTCTTTCTCTTTCTTTTCTTTAATTCTTTTCTTTTAGAGCAAAAAAAATAAATAATAGATATCGACCTTGTATTAATTTATAATATAACTAATGGTTAATGGGTTTAGTTGTTAAGTTGTTTAGTTGTTATAATCTCAACCCCCTCAACATCTAAAAAAACAAGGGAGAAAAATAAAAAAAGATAGGATATATTTTCAAAACCTCGGTGCCTTTTTCCCAAAACTCAGTATGTAATTTCATTTTTCTGTATGCACGTATTTATGACTTTAATTTTTGCTTATGTTAAATAATTTACTTATATTTGCATATTATAAATTTAAAGATATATGTTTATATCTTGTAAACTTTAAATAAATTAATTAAAAACCTCGTCGATGATATTAAGGTTAATCGCAGAATGTTTATGATGAACTGGACTTCAATTTTGAAGAAAATTTCTGTAGG
>CAYMPR010000110.1:0-1966 GCA_964392385.1 uncultured Christensenellaceae bacterium
TAAACAAAGAAGCGCTATTTAAAAAGAAAAATCTATATCATGAAAATATTCTTGGCATAGAATATTCAGACTCTGAAAAGCCACTTAGCAACAACTCGGCACAGTTTAGAAAAGGCTATTCTTGTCACCAGGAAGTAAAAGTTATCATAGTAAATAACCAAGAGCTAATAGTAGTGAAGAGACTATTCTCACTTTTGTCAGACGATATATATGACTCTATTGACAATCATTACCTAAGGGACATCACTTCATTTGTTGAATCAGATGATGAATATACCATTCGTTTAGTAGATGGGATAGAGCTCTACTTAGCAAAAAATGAAACATCAATAGAGATGTTAAATAGTTTAAGGGCAAGAGTTCGTAATAACAAATAAATATTAAGTTTATTATCATCCTTTCATTGTTCATCCAACCATTTAACTATATTTAGTTTTAGAAAAAAGAAAAATCTAGTGTGTAAAATGATTAGTATATGTATTATACTTTATTCATGAGCTTTTAATTACCGTTAAAAGCTGAAGGAGAGGTATATGAAAAAATACGAATATACTAAAGAGTTAAAGGGGCCATATATAAATACGGGTAAGCTTAAGATTAATAACCCCATTTTAAAGCTTTACTATAATCTTGGTCCATTAGTTGCAAGAACCATGAGACCTCCTAAAAATACGTTTAGGCAAATAATTACCCTTCCTGGAGAAAATAATAATCCTATAGATTGTTTTGTAATAACACCATATAACGCTTCAAAAGAATCTCCTACAATTATTTACCTCCACGGTGGTGGCTTTTATATCGGCACAAACCCTTTGTGTATTGCTATAGCTGGGTATCTAGCAAAAAAACTAAAAGCAAGAGTCTTTATCCCTGAATACAGAACATCGTTTTTATACAAGTATCCAACGCCAGTAGAGGATTGCTACTCCGCAACAAAAGAGCTTTTATCTAACCCGGAAAAATATAACACTAATCCAGATAAGGTTGTCCTTTATGGAGATAGCGCAGGTGGTTGTCTTGCAGCAGCGACTTCCATTATGGCAAGAGATAGAAAAGAATTTAGCATTCATTTTCAAATGCTTATATACCCTGTAACTGACTATCTCATGAGAGGCGAAAGCTTTAAACTATTCCCTGATGCTCCCTGGTCAACCAAGAATAACATAGAGATGTGGGATACATATCTAGGAGATAAGGTACCCGAAAAGCTAGATTATGCATCGCCGCTTTGCGCAACAGATCTATCGAATTTGCCTCCTTCATACATTGAGCCACAAGGAATTGACACCTTAAGAGATGATGGAATTTTGTATGCAGAGAAGCTTGTTAAATTTAATAATCAGGTTGAACTAAATATAATTCCTGGCTCATATCATGGATTCGAACTAGAGTTTAATCGGCCTCTAACACAGCAAATTTTAGCTCATAGAGTAGAGGTAATTAAGAAACATTTTGAAAAAGCCTGATTAATTGGTCGATTAAATAGCATAAATTAAAGTATAGTTTAGATAATGAAAAATCATTTCGAAAACTCTAAAGATAGGATAAAATAGGTTAACTATCTCTTGGCTAGAAAGTTGAGCTAAGCGAAATAATATTGGGAATAAGGGATTATGAGGATTAGAAAGGACAAGATAATAGGTTGGGTGGGAATAATAAGTGGGATACTGCTTGTTTTATACCTTTGTGTAAGTGGCTTTGGTATAGCTATAGGATATGCTCACATGGGATTACAAAGTAGATCAGTAAATGGTCGTGAGCTAGGGATTGCAAGATACAATCAATTATTAGCAACAGGTGAACAGTGCGAGTATAAAATATATACTGACGAAGAAATAGAGGATGATCCTGATTTAGACGCAGTGAGGTTATATTATTTCCCTGAGAAAATGCGGAAAAGAACTAATTTTGTTCTTATTTGCCCTGGAGGAGCATACGTTGATGTTGCCTTAGAAGAAGAGGGTTT
>CAYMPR010000111.1:0-1934 GCA_964392385.1 uncultured Christensenellaceae bacterium
CCTATATTAAAAAAGGTGTGTAGCATAGCAATTCTAACTTCCGAGGATTGGAATGCGTAGGTAAGCAGTTTTTCATAAGGAATAAAGAGATTGGTTAGTAAGAACAAAAGTGCTCCCGTAATATTGAAAAACAGGTGGATAAGAGATACCCTTTTTGCGTTTATACCCGTTCCAATCGCGGATATTAGAGCGGTAACACAAGTGCCAATGTTTGACCCAACTATTAGAAACATTGCCTGCTCAAAGCGAAGTATCCCGGAAGCGCTCATTGCAATAATTATTCCGGATACTGCGCTAGAACTTTGAATAAGGGCGGTTACCAATACTCCTGCTAGTATTAATAGGACGGGGTTTTTAAATGCACAAATCAAGGAGACTATTTCCGGGCTTCCCGAAAAGGACTTGGTGCTGTTCCCCATTACAGACAACCCAACAAACAACATACCGAGGCCTACAAATATTGCTCCGATTTTTCTCGGAAGGTCCTTTTTGGACATGGACATAAAGGCGCCAATGCCTGCAAAAGCCGCAAAAAAAACGGTGAGATTAATATTTGTAACCCCACCGTAACCGAATGCCATTAATTGAGCAGTAACCGTTGTCCCTATATTCGCCCCGAAAATAATCCCAGTGGCTTGCAGGAGGGACATAAAGCCTGCATTAACAAATCCGACAGTCATAACCGTCACGGCCGAGGAGCTTTGGATAATAGAAGTGGTTGCGATGCCTATTCCCAAGCCAGAAAAGACATTCTTGTCCATTTTGCCGAACATCTTTTTGATGTTTTCTCCGGCAACAGTTTCAAGTCCTTCGCCCATCATCTTTATTCCATAAAGAAATACTCCGACCCCGGCGATAAACCAGAAAAATGAATATACTATGTCAAGTCCACTCATATCCGTCTCCACTAAAACTTTAAACCAAATATACAAACAATGTAAAGGGATATTTAAAGGAACTATTCTTCATATTATAACGATGTATTTGATACAAAATTCAGAGTCTCTAAAAGAAGGAATTTTAGTGAGTGGTAGTTTTGACTTAATTGAAAATAGGTATCGCAATATGATTGTAAAGTGAGATAATGGTTTTTATTTATAAACTAGCTCCATTATCTCTTGCACTTTCTGAGCAATATCCATTTGTTGTGCAATATGAAATAATTTATGAATATCTCTATCAGGAAAACTAGGGTAAGTTTTTACTAATTTAATATAAACTTCGGGATCCATGTTTGACTTGTTTTTTATAAAATCACAGAGAGTTCTTTCTGCAGAATATAACCTTACAAGATTTCCTATATTAGTCCTTCTTTCTATAACTCCTAGGTTCAGTATCTCATTATTAACATAATAAACACGTGCGTTTTTAAGTTTTTGATTAAAACTATATTTATGATTTACGGTTAAGTGAATTTCCCCTGGGATTTTATCAGTTAAATTTAGTAGACTAAGGACAGTTTCATAAGAAAAAACTATTTTGGGATATCTTGTTTGAAGTATAAACAATTCATCGTATATGCAATCTTTTGACATGTAAATGCCTCGCTCTATTCTTTATAGTTTTCCTTCTTTAGTTAGACGTGTCAGATAAACTGTGGGTATATTATTTTTACTCACAATAGATGTAGTTAGTATGCCGTTGTTTTCGTCAGATAGTTCTCTAATCCTTTTTATATAGTTCATAATATCCCCTTCTTTTGTTGCTTTCGCAAGTACATTATGGCATTTGTTTCTTGTGGATACAACAATTTTTCGAAATGTAATGAAATTATGTCGAGGTCTGCAGAAAATTTTTCAAATCATTCGGTTTTTAAAATAAGGCGTTCGGAAAAATCTTGTGGGCGTTCGGACTTGTATCAAAGTGAGGGTTCCTAGGTATGTTGTCACTAAGCTTTTGATACAAATCTAGAAATTTTGGTGTTTTATGCAAAA
>CAYMPR010000112.1:0-1902 GCA_964392385.1 uncultured Christensenellaceae bacterium
TTGGCAATTCATCCCATGACTAAAGTCACAGGTGTTCTTGCTATATTGAATAAATTAATTGCTATAAATATTAAAATATAAGCTAATAATTTTCTTTTCTTAATTCAAAAAAGCACTTTGAATAGGAGCAAATAGGACAAATTTCAGGCGCTTTCTTGCCCATTACTAAATGTCCACATACCCTACATTCCCACATACATTCTCCACTCTTTTCAAACACCTTCTTCATTTCTACGTTATTTAAAAGTGTCCGGTATCTTGTCTCATGCTCCTTTTCTACCGCTGCTACTAAGCGGAATTTTGCCGCAAGCTCTATAAATCCCTCCGACTCTGCGTCTTTAGCAAATCCTGCATACATGTCTGTCCACTCATAGTTTTCGCCTTCTGCAGCATGCAGTAGGTTCTCGGCAGTTTTATTAATTCCTCCAAGCTCTTCAAACCAAACCCTAGCATGTTCTTGCTCATTTCTTGCAGTTTTAAGAAACAACTCTGAGATTTGATCGTATCCTTCTCTTGAAGCAATATTTGCCCAATATGTATATTTATTTCTAGCTTGACTCTCGCCCGCAAATGCATCTTTTAAGTTTTTCTCTGTTTTTGTCCCAGCATACTTATTTGATGCGTTTTTATCCTCTTTGATTTCTTCAAAGAATGAAGCTGGTTTACGGCACCTAGGGCAAACAAAATCGGCAGGTAAATCTCCCTCATGGATGTATCCACATATTGTACAACGGTATTTTTTCATAATAACATTCTCCTTTATATAATAATTACTTACTTTTCTATATACTAATTATCTAATGACAATAACTATATTAACATGGTTATTTTTATTCTTCAATTCAAAAGGATTTTTCATTTGGTTGTAGGTAATGATATTTTATTCAAATTATCAAGTAAGTGATGTAATCACCCTATTGTTATCAATATATAAAAAGTGCCACAACGTGACACCTTTTAAAAAAGAAAACCTAAGCTTTTTTATTGTAAAAATATTTTTAAATCATCTTCTACTGTCGTAATTCCAGCAAGTCCAAAAGTATCCACTATCACCTTAGCAACTGTTGGACTTAAAAAGCCAGGCAAAGTTGGGCCTAAATGAATATTTTTTATTCCAAGATACAGTAGAGATAACAGAACTATAACAGCTTTTTGTTCGTACCAAGCAATATTAAACGCTATGGGCAGTTTATTTACATCGTCAAGCCCAAATGCATCTTTTAAAGCAAGTGCGATAAGAACTAGTGAATATGAATCATTGCATTGCCCCGCGTCTAAAACCCTGGGTATTCCATTAATATCTCCTAGGTTAAGTTTATTATATCTATATTTTGCGCAACCAGCGGTAAGAATAACCGTATCTTTAGGTAAAGCCTCAGCAAATTTTGTATAGTAATCTCTAGATTTCATTCTTCCATCGCACCCTGCCATAACAAAAAATTTCTTAATCGCCCCGCTTTTAACGGCCTCAATCACTTTATCTGCAAGAGCAAGGGTTTGGTTATGAGCAAATCCACCTACAATTTCACCCTTTTCTATTTCTTCGGGAGCGAGTAGAGATTTAGCAAGGGTAATTATTTCGGAAAAGTCTTTTTTACCATCTTTCCCTGCAACTATATGTTTACATCCAGGATATCCGGTTGCGCCTGTTGTGAAAATTCTTGATCTAATTTCTTCGCTTCTTGGAGGCACTATGCAGTTTGTAGTAAATAGTATTGGGCCATGGAATGGACCAAATTCATCAACCTGTTTCCACCAAGCATTACCATAGTTTCCAACAAAATTGTCATATTTCTTGAAGAAAGGATAATAGTGTGCCGGCAACATTTCGCCATGAGTATATACATCAACTCCCGTTCCTTTGGTCTGTTCTAACAATCTTTCTAAATCGGGTAAATCATG
>CAYMPR010000113.1:0-1876 GCA_964392385.1 uncultured Christensenellaceae bacterium
AATGACAGATGTTGATTGGGATAGTATGTTGGACATTAATCTAAAAGGAGCTTTTATTGTCACAAGAAGAGTAACTAAATATATGAAGCAAAATCATAGTGGAGTAATTATTAATAATAGTTCGACAATGGGGCTAAGGGGTGGTAATAGACTCTCACACTATACTGCCTCAAAATGGGGATTAACGGGCTTTACAAAGGCCATTGCAATAGAATTTGCCCCATATGGAATTAGAGCTGTCAGCATCCACCCAACTGGCGTAAATACCCCTATGAATGATGGCCTGGCTGAACTTGAAGGGAAAACGCCTATTCAAATTGCAGAAGCATCTGCGGGTAATCTTTTGCCTACACCATGGATTGAAGCTGAAGATGTGGCTGATTTAGTTGTATATCTAGCAGGCGACAAAGCTAGGTTTATTACTGGCGCACAATATGTTTTAGATGCAGGGCTACTTACCGTATAGGAAAAACATCTCCCAATTCTATACTCAAATAAAGCCCCTTCGAAAAGGGGCTTTTTGTATGTAATAAACATAGTGGGGAAAGTTATTTTTTAGTCGTCTGCTGCAAGAAGTTCAATCTTCTTTTTGGGTGGAATTGCTTTACTATCTCCATGCTTAACAAAGAACATTAAGAGTATGGAAATTAAGACACAGGCTGCAGAATATACAAAGAGATTTTTAGCACCCCATTTGTCCATAATAAGACCTGCAATAAACGGAGTTATTGCTTGAGCACTCATAGTGGCAGTGTAGTAGAATCCAGTGTATTTTCCAACATCCCCAGCAGATGAAAGTTCCACGACCATGGGGAAGGTATTTACGTTAGCAATTATTAAGCCAAAACCAGCAATTAGATAGAAAATAATAAATAAATACATAGCAGCAGGGCCTGCATTCGAGGCGAAGAAGAAAATTAAGAAAAATGATAGTACTGCAAGTCCAAAGCCAAGCATTATGGATTTACGCCTTCCAATTTTAACTGCAAGCATGCCTACGGGTATAAAAGCAATCGCAGAAATTCCCATACTTACCCCAGAGACTATTCCTGAAATGCCAGGGGACAAGTTAAGTGTTTTTGTTGTAAAGATGGAAAGGTTTGAAGATACTGCGTTATAGCCCATAAACCACATGAATATTGAGGCTAGAATTAACATAAAAGAAATGAACATAGCTTTTTTCTTGGCCTTTATTTCAGATTCATTAAAAACTACATCAACATTCTTTCCGACATCTTCACTCTTTTCAACTTCTATATCATCATTTGAAATGCCGTATTCTAAACATTGAGCTTCACACTCTTTAACGAGCAAGGGCTCTTTGACAAATAATAGAAACAACCCAAGTAAAATTAACATAGAAGCTGCAACAGCTATAAAAATAGCAATGTATCCTGTTGGATTTAACATAAATGTTACTGTATATATTAAAAATGCAATAACTGCGCCACCCCCTCCGACTAGATTAATCATTGCGTTTGCTTGAGAGCGGAGAGGTTTAGGAGTAACATCGGGCATTAACGCGACAGCTGGGGATCTAAATGTTGCCATTGCAATTAAAACTAGCAATAGTATTACCATATAGGCAATTAAAGAGGGCATATTATTTTTTGTAACTTTTTCAAATACTTGAGTGCTGGCGTAATTATTAATACCAGTATTGACAAACTTTTTGTAATCGGCAGTCATTTCGATATCGCCTTTTTCATCTAATGAGACACCGGTAGTAGCTAAAGCAAGGTATTCAGCCTTATCAATGTCATTAGAGGCTAAATATTGATGGTCGCAAAAATCGCTATTTGTTTTTCCCTCTTCATATAGCATTTCATATAGTTCAAGGGATGTGTAAGTGGTTCCTTCATGGTTAGTATATACA
>CAYMPR010000114.1:0-1827 GCA_964392385.1 uncultured Christensenellaceae bacterium
ATTACTATCGCTTAATCTCACATTTTATATTAAATTAGACTCTTTTATACCAGTCATTTAAGCGTTTTTCGACAAAAAAACCGTGATTATCTTTCTGGCGTGTAACCAGACTTCAAACCACGGATATTTTTATTAACTTTTTTTATACTGCCTTACTAATCGACCCCAGACATCGAGACTACGGTTTCAACATGTTTTGAGATGAGTGGATAGCTGTCAAAGGAAAATTTCCATTTTACTTTTTTGCTAAATTTTCTTTGAGGGAACATATCCACTGAGAGCTTTTGTATGAGGGAACATATCAACTCTTTTACTGTTTAATTTATACATACAAGTGAAGATTTTAGAAGGTGGTTAATCCGCTTTGCTTTCTGGTAAATAATATACTTTTCCATCCTTCGCAATTAACTGCACATCTTCAAGATATAATTCTGATTGTTCGTATTTAAAACTACTGCCATTACCATAGCTTTGTTCATCTATTATATTTGCTACGCTCTTATCAATTGTACGAAAATTCAACTCATTTCTTATTAAGCCTGGAAAGAAGTGAATTACTCTGTCAAATCCATCTCTCTTGCGGCGAGTTTCATCTATATCAATGTTCAACCTTTTTGCGGTATCTTGATGCCAATTAGTGAGCCTTGTTTGTGTATCAATAACCTGCTGTCTGAATACAGGAAGCAGAGCCACACACTGCTCCCGAGAAACAGCACCAAGATGCAGTGTATATCTTAGGTCAGAAATCTTATACATCACATCTAGTAAGGACTTTTGATACAAATACCAATTCTGAGCCTCATTTAATTCTCTTTCATAAGTCTTGTAATCAATATCTTTCTTTTTCGCATATCCAGCAAGTGTCAGATTAGCCTGTCCTAAAAGTTGAGTACACTCTTCTTCCAAGCTATCAAGCTGAGAAATTTTACTAAGTCGCAACTCATTGTTTTCAAGGATTTCAACTTGAAAGTCTGCTATCGTCTTAACATGGGCTATAAGTGAAAATACTCTACTACGGTACTCATTGTCCTGAAAATCTGAAACTTTAGATATGCTTTCGCTTATTAAGCCAAGCTCAGCATTAATTTGTGTCATGTAATACTGGCCAACAACCATCGATGCTACTCCCATAGCCGTAGCTGCGGTATTTGCTACAACGGCCGTTCCTTTTTGAGCCTCAATTGCTACTAAATTTGCATGACCTTTAATACCGTCTGCACCATGATATATACCTCGAACAGCATTTTCCATTGCATTCGAGTTAGTGAGTTTTGCACCTGCTGGAATTATAGCTCTATATAAAACCTCACTATTTGCTTGTACTGCTTGAATCGCATTGTTAGCAGTATTTCCTACCTGTGCTAATTCTGGGACAAGATTGTTTACATGTGCCAGAACTTTACTGCTTTTAATTTCAACTAATCTACTCTCATCAATTATAGATCCAACTGGAAGCATCTCCATTTGGATTGCAAGTCCATCTGGTTTATCTGCCTTATTAATGGGGGCACTAAATGGTGAAATGCCCGAAACAATCGTGGGATTTTCTAGTTTTTTATTATCTGCTCTCTTTTTCATGAATATCGCTAGGAAGACGCTAGCAATAACTACGATGCAGATTCCAATTAATATGTATTCCATATAATGTTAACCTCCCACAATTAACTCCATGTCTTAGTCTTAAGTAGTTCAGCGATATCCTCTGTTTCAGGTAATTGCTCAGTTTCAAGAATTTGCGTTAAATCAAATACCCTCGTTCCCCTAGGAGGCCCCGGTGTGATTTTCTTGAAATCAGTCTCATAGAATTTTTCAACAAAGAAGTATCTG
>CAYMPR010000115.1:0-1813 GCA_964392385.1 uncultured Christensenellaceae bacterium
AACAGTTGTTGGAACGATAGTTCTTACCGAGGATGCTACTCTTTTAGCAGGTACTTATATAAAGGGCATTTCTGCAACGGTCGATGGGCTTAACGATGTTGCAAGTTTATCATCTGCGGAGTCTTCGGTTATTTTTCCAGATGGGGAAGTTTCCTTAGAAGGAGTTAGTGGGTATAAAGGAACAGTAAATGAGGAGGGCATAATTACTTGGGGAGACCTCTCAGGGAATATAGGTATAATTTCTTTTGTGGATAGTGAAATTGCATTGATTACCGGTGATTATACCGTTACGGAAGCATATTTAGTTAAAGCAAATACCCGATTATTTACAGGTTCAAAGATAGCCGCTAATACTGTTATAAACTCTTTACAATATGGGGTTTTGCCTATTGGACGAGATTATACCCTTTTAGAGGGTGAAACCTTTAGTCTAACAATTTCTAATGTTACAACAACTTTTGAGGCTGGAACTGTTTTAAACGTTTCCGGAATAACAATTTCTTTCAATGATACAGAGAAAATTCTTACAACGACTCAAACAATTAATAAAATGAAACCAGCAACTGTTCCCATAGATACTACAAGGAGGTATTTCTTGAAGTTAAAAGTAGCACCTGCTGGGGGTATGGACTTAAGCGGCGATGGATATGTTTTAGACGATGGGGAGTTTTTTATTTATACCAATGCTTCAAAAACTGAGTATATTTCATTAGGACCTGGAACTATTCTTACTGCGGCTAGTGGGGTAAAGTTTACGAATATATACCCCATTTCTATAGATACTTTGAATGCTACCTATGAGCCTGTTCCAGTAGATATAACTGCGACTTTAACCACTTTAAACACTTTTCAAGAGGGCACAAAGTTCAAGTATTCGGGTGATGATATACCTATAAATTGGGACAATATTGAAACAAATGAAAAGTTAGAAATATATGACGCCTTAGGGGAAAATGTTTTAAGTACTTATAGTTCCCCATATAAAATACGGCTTCCACTTGTAATAATTTCTGAGTTGGATGGTACGGCATATATTCCATATCCACAGGAATTTACATTAACTTCTGGCGTTAATACCCTTACAGTAAACGCAAACACCCCCTCTAGGAAAGGAGTATATCTGTCTGTAAGTAAACCTATTTATGCGGCTCTCACACTTGGGGGGGCTCCTTTAGCGCCTCTTGCGGGAGATATTGTCCTTGCTGAGTATAAATATGCTGGTTTTGGTGGGGCAGCAGTAGAAAGGGGGCCGTGTGATGTTTTAGCAATTAAGAACTCTATAAAAATTACCGTGTCTAAGACATTGGGTGATGATAAATATGTATCAGTTCCTTTTCCTCTTATACCCGATACTAAAATGATATTATGCCACCTATCAATAGTTGGTGGTGCAGGGGTTGTTGATGGCGACACTATAACATTTAGGGTGCTTAACACTGGAATTACTGGGTATCAGAATTCCGTAATAGACATGTATACAGGCACCGATAAATCTTATTCCTGTAGAGGTACTACAAATACTTTTTTACAAATTAGTCCTAAAAATCAGCATGGTTTAGGGGGGGAAAATCTTATTATTTATTTTAATACCTTCTCTAACTCGGACTTTAGGGGTACAGAAATAATTTTAGATACTTTTTCCTATGTGGATAATTTCTCGGACGAGCTTTGCTATAGTAAGTCACAGTTTGGGGATGCTCTTGCACCTGAGACAGCGGATTATTATGCCCCATCTATAGCAAATCTTACGGGTGGGGCTCTTTTTGGGGCGCTTGACGCTACTTATGCTGTTCCATTATTATCAAAAATACGT
>CAYMPR010000116.1:0-1740 GCA_964392385.1 uncultured Christensenellaceae bacterium
AAAATCACCATTCACCGAAATCCAATCTTTCGAGATCATTTATTTCAAGTTCTTGTGCGAATTCCAAATTTGATTCAACTATTTTCCATTAAAACTGCATATTCATTGTCTTAAATTTATAATTCATTCTTCCATTTAAATTCATCGTTCTTTTATTTTTGTTCATCATTCCCGACCTGTTTTGCTATCTTTTAAAACTAAATTTCATTCCATTATTTTTGTTTTTTAATCCGATATTTTTAAGCCATAAAAACACCGAAAAGATCTCACCATTATCTTAATTATCGGCAGTAAATTTTTAGGATCTGGTTCGATTTTTTACGGGGGTGTTGCAGAAATAATATTTAGTTAATTCAATATGTTAAGTTCTTAAAAAATTAGCCGTCATTGTATTTAACGCAATATCGCGTTGATTCAATGGAGACTTTCTTATGGAAGTTGAAAAATTAAAAGGTGTATGTATGCATGTTCTTTGCGGATACAAGCATAGAGACATTGCTGCTAAATTTGGCATCTCAGCATCATTAGTATCGATAATAAAACATCGACTAGCTGATGCTCAATTAACTGCTAGTACAGAGGCTGTAAGCAAGGTAACAGCAATGACCGACAAAGAGTTGGCTGCAATTGTATATCCAACTGCAATTGTGGAGCAGCTAAATGAGGATAAGAATATTAAGGTTGGAAGACCTAAAGTAAATACTCTTATGCCTGATTTTAAAGCTATTGCAAACACTATCCTTGATTCCCATGTTAGCAAGAAGTTCTGCTACATTGATTACCTTTCTCAATGTGAGTCACAGCAATTAGCTGCAATCTCTAGAAGTGATTTTTATGCCAAGCTCAATATTGAGATGAAGAGGATCAATGGTCCTAAGGTTTACATGCCTCAAGAGCATCCTTATGGAAATGAGGTATGCATAGATTTTTGCGGTGATAACTTCTATTACTATGAGCAAGGTGAGAAAAAGAAAGGTACCGTTTGTGTACTTACCTGGAGTGCCAGCTACTACACTTTTGCCATAATAATTCCATCTCAAAAGACCGAGGATACTTGCTACGCTATAGGAAAAGCTTTTCAGTTTTTTGGATATTTACCATTGATGTTGCAATGTGACAATTGTAAGAGCATGGTTACTACTCATAAAACTGGAGCTGAAGCCCTTTTTAACGAATCCTTTAAATACTTTGTGGAAAGATTGGGGATGGTTCCTACTGCTTCCAATCCTTATTCTCCTTCCCAAAAATCATGTGTTGAAGCTATGGTAGGCATGGTGCAAAGAAATGTGTTGCCTCGTATACCAGATGATCCTAGCAAGACCATATTTGAAAATAATGCGATGCTGATGGAGCTGGTTAATGAGCAGATTAACCGAGCTCCATACAGGTCAGACACAGATAAAACAAGAGAATTCCTATTTAAAACTTATGAGATTTCCAGAGCCCGTAAGTTTGAAGGTATTATTCCCGTCTTTTATCGTCACCTATCTTACTTAAGAGTTGATTCCAACTATCGAGTAGAGATTGATGGTCATAAGTACAGTGTACCATTCAAGTACGCCACTAGATATGTAACAGCAAATATAAGTGGCAATATTATCACCATTATTTATGAGGGAGAGGTAATTGCTACTCATACTATAAGTTATGACGGCAAAGATACCGTAAAACTTGAGCATATGCCTGAAAATCATAGATCTGTAGCGGAGAAAAAGCTCAAATACCCTGATATACAAAGCA
>CAYMPR010000117.1:0-1736 GCA_964392385.1 uncultured Christensenellaceae bacterium
AATAGGTTCGAGCAACACATTCTGGGTGTTGCCCCCACGCAGATCCAATGCCTCGGCTTGTGTTAAGTATGTATAACCCAACTTTTCGAGCAACATCAACGCTGGAATCTGCGATATATGGTCTTCTAAGAATGATAGGTTCATATTAGTTATTTCTTAATACACACTGATTTGTACATTTCAGCCTTTCCCTCTTTAGTTAAACTCCAGAATAAAGCTGCTCCACCTTTATTTGTATTGCACATCTTCAAATCAATTAAACCTAATGCAGACAAATGTACCTTGGCAATATCAACATCAGTATCCCAAATACTAAAATAGGGGTCTATTTTGATATCTTTTAAAGATGCTTTTAACTCTATTTTTGAAAAATAATCATTTTTAGTTTCAATTAACTTAGGGGCAAAGCTTGCAAATAAATCACGCCAAGTCGACCCTAATTTTCCATCAGAATTTTCTCTTGGGAGAATAATTTCATCATCTAAACCAGCAATAGTAGACATAAAATTATCTGGCAATTTATTTTCCTCTACAATAGCCTTATATTTAACTAATTCGGCTAATTCTTTACGTAGCTCGTTCATTTCTTGTAAAGTCTCTGTATTTGTTTGCAAATTTGCTCTTATCCATCCTACAGCAGGAACACTTGTAAATATTTGTGTTAGACTTACAATTACTCTACTACATAACTCATCAGCATTAGACCAAAAATTAACTACTCTACCTGTTCTAGCTTTTTCTCTAAAGGCTTCAAGTTTTTCTTTAATATTAGAATCTGATTCGCAATTACCCGACGGTAAACAGGCAACATTACTGTGTAAAAAAGCAAGTACTGGTATCCCTCTTGACATAGCATAGTCAAACTCTTTTTCTGTGTAACTTATACCATCATCTGCTAAGGAACCGTATCTACCTCCAATAATTAGAACATAATAGTCGCTGTCATCAATTATTTTTTTGATATATTCAAATTGCTCCATATTATTAGCAGGAAATAATTCCATGCCTGCTGGTATACATTTGATGTCCATGACAGATTTCATTGTTTTGTTTCGCTCCTCAATAAGATCTGTATAGGTTGAACTTATGAAAACTTGGTATCTTTTCTCCATAGTCTTATATTTTTAGTCTTTTTTTACCAGTTAATAGTTGTTGCATTAAGGCCCGCTTTTGGGTGCGGAGAGCGGTGAGCTTGCGCTCGGCTATTGCTATTTCTTTGTCTGATTTACTCAACACCTCTGCTATTGCTTTTTGTTCGTCAAGTGAGGGTATGGTTAGTTTAAACTTTTCTAATGGTTTAATTTGAATATTTGGCAATCCAGAACCAACACGCAAAGTCATTATTTCAGATTCCTTATACTTAAGTATCTGGAAAAGAAAGACTTTATAAATTCTACTTTTCTCAAATGCTGCGTAGCAATGCCCTCCACGCCAAAAGTTTGTGGTAATATAACTAACATATCCGCACGAATTTCCTCCCTCACTAATAGTTATTGTATTTGCTGCTGTATTGTAGTCATCAGAATATCCTGACGGTTCTATACCTCCATTGATTGTTGGGTATTTGCCTTCCAAGCCAAGTTCTATTTTGTTTACTTGAACGCCTTTTTTAATCGTGGCTATTTCTCCGAGTTTTACTTTTTGCCACGGTTGGGTGAAGTCGGGCAGGCGGCGCAGTGGAGTGAGGAGTTGTTGCATCAAGGCATGTTTGCGAGTTTGGAGTCGCTCGACCAACT
>CAYMPR010000118.1:0-1717 GCA_964392385.1 uncultured Christensenellaceae bacterium
GAAGAAATAATCAGTTCATTTTTTGCTTTTTCACAAACGTTGAGTGTTGTTATTTTGACAAAAGGAGAAAAAGGTAGCGAACTTTATACCAGAGATGGCGAAGTATTTTATTCCAGAAGATATGACACACCCGTTGTTGATACAACAGGGGCAGGGGATTGCCTTTTTGCCACTGCAGTATTACTTCTTTCCAAACCCATATATAATTATCAAGAAATATTAGATATTTCTACCGCTGCTTCCGCAATTCAGATGCAAAAACTTGGTAGCCTAGAAGGGATCCCGTCCATGGAACAAATAGAGGAATTTTTAGAAAACTATATTCAATAATACTATCGTTTCATTGAGCGCAACTAAGAATGCATCCAATGGTGTTATTGTAATTTATTATGTGATAAAATAAGTCTATTATTTGATAAGGTTTTGTTTAATGAAAAAAATAAGAGTAAGGGATTTAGTGCTTACCGCGCTTTTTGTGGCTATAGGAGTGTTGCTTCCGATTGTTTTTCATTCAATCAATATCCTTGGTATAGTTTTTTTGCCGATGCACATTCCAGTCATTCTATGTGGTTTTATATGCGGTCCTTTGTTGGGAGGAGTTGCGGCAATAATAACACCACTTCTAAGTTCTGTAATAACTGGGATGCCTGTAATTTATCCAGTAGCTGTCGCTATGGTTTTTGAGCTGACATCCTATGCTGTTGTTGCAGGTGTTATGTTTCGTTTATTAAAAAAGCTCAAACTCATCCTTGCGTTGTATATTTCACTTGTCAGTGCAATGCTTTTAGGTAGGGCAGTACTTGGTGCGGTGTCATATATACTGTACGGGGTGTTAGGGAATGGTTACACCTTTACTGCTTTTATTACATCAGCTTTCATAACTGCCTGGCCGGGAATTATTATTCAACTTGTGATAATACCCTGGCTTTACTTTTTCCTAAAAAAAGCAAAGTTAATTAATGAATATCGGGGGTAAATTAATGCTTAAAAAAATAAAAGAATTTTTTAGTAAGAATCCGACCGCTTGGGAATTTGCTAAATACACAATTTTCTCATTACTTGCAGGCTGGACGGAATTACTTACTTTCATGTTATTAAACTATATTTTACCTAAGAATGGCATTAATAAAGAGGTAAGTTGGTTTCTTTTCGTTTATCCTACCGAGGCAGGGGGATTAGGGGCTTTGATAGCTTTTGTGGTTTCTTCTATCATAGGACAAGCGTTGAAATTTATTACTAATTTCAAAAAGACATTCAAGTCCACCAATAATATTCTTCTAAGCGCAATAGGTTTTGCAGTTATGGCAGTAATCATAGTAGTGGGACTTAACCTTTATGTCGGGGGCATTTTAAACACCGCACTATGTAAAGTTATTCCAAACGTTGACTTGGCCGGAGCTTTAGCAAAAGCCATTTGTCAGTTTGCTGGTTTTTTATTAGCTTTCCCAGTAAATAAGTTTATTTTAATGAGAAACAAGCCTGCCTAATTCGACGTTTTACGGAAACTCAAAGAACTTATCGGCAAATCTATCCGTTTCCCACTGCAACAACGCCATAAAACAAGGCAAACATTGTTAAAACTCACAATTTCCCTCTAAACAGAGTCGAATCAAATCTTCCGTCTTTGCGGTAGCAAGGCAGGTTACGGTATCTCCGGCACCGTAATATATTTTAGTCATTCCGTTTTCTTCCACCATCCCGCAGGGGAATATAACGT
>CAYMPR010000119.1:0-1703 GCA_964392385.1 uncultured Christensenellaceae bacterium
GAAATTAGGATAGACATGAAAGTGTCTATCCATTTTTTTTATACCTATTTTTAGAAGAAGGGAGAAATATAATGGCTACAGAAAAGACACATAGAAGAGACCCCGCTAGTGATTTTTATGTCCACTTAAAATCAAACAGTTTTTTAAATGATAAAAATAAGGCTTATATAAACTCATTCGACAATAAGGCAATAGGAGATGTATATGCAGATAATGCAAACTACATTAAGAATAGATATATGAAATCCAGAGGTTATCTTAATGATTTGGAGGGCAATAGAAAATATTACCAAGAGATGAATTCAGTTATAGACTTGTATGCAACCTCTAATAGCTCTCAAACAAATGGTATATTCGCAAATTATGTGCAACAATCATCAAATGAAATAGTATCACAAATAAAAGATGTCCAAAAAATGGCATTAGGAATGGGTGCTATGGTAAGTAACACGAGCGAACTCACGAAGTCGCAGTTAAAAGATTTAAAGTCTTATGTTAAACAATTAAACGAGTTATTAAAATCAATGAAATCTTATGACACTCTTGCTATTACCTATGCTGCAGAGGCCAAAGGTGTTACTAGGCAAACAATACGTAATAGAGCAAAAATATCTGGAACAGACGGATTATACTTAATGTCTGCAAATAGAACTGGTCAGACATCTCTACAAAACTTGGCTAGAAAAGTAAAGGCTATGGAGGATTTTCTTAAAACTATTCCAAATGCGGGTGGCAGCATAGACGCAAAGGTTTCTTATGAAGATGCATCAAGCGGAAAGATAAGAACTCGTCAGTTTAGTGATATATTTGGAGGAATACCAACACAACTTACCAATATACAGGGTGGTATAGGAGAGATGATGGCTTTTGTTGTTGCAGAAGAGGGTATAAAGAATGGTTTATTGGATACACTAAAAGGAGACTCAAATGTTCAACTAACAATGAATACTGCTGGTGCTGATAGTGTTAAAAATGAATTATTGGGATTAGCTGCAACCTCTGTATCAGATACAAAATTAAGCATTACATTTAACAAAGATGGTGCAGAGTGCAGTATGAATGTTGGTATATCATCTAAGGCGATATTTACAAACCCTCAAGCGGGAGAGAAAAAGTCTTCTAGAACATCTTTTGGTACGACAAATGTTGCAGGTCTTTTGTCAAGGGCTAGGCTTTGGGAAAAGAATTTTGAATATGCGTTTATAAATTTAATTGCTCCCCATGAAGGCGCAGATGGTAAGACTGAAGACTTATATTCACAATCTCTTGGTATGCGTAAATATTTAGCCGCTAGAGCAATGAGACACATGCTAGGAGGGTTAGAGGGAGACCAGGGAGATACAGTATACTTCTTAAAATATCAAGATGCTATGTATCCTATTGAAGAGTATTTCTACGGGCTAATGGATGCTGCCTATTCTGGAGCTGTAGTATCAATAGCAAACATCAATAATCGTGGTGGTCTAAACAATAGTCCTGTGAGTCAACAAAAGGGTGAAAGTCCCGAAGAGGCTGGCTATAGAAGAAGTGTTGCAATAAGAAGCAAAATATTAAATTTAACAGCAAGTGTTACAAGGTCTATGTAAAAATATTTCAGAAACACTTGACGTTGCTAAAAAAATGTGGTACAATAATAATATAACTTATGGAGAAAAAGGAGAAATGATATGAGTAAAATAATAATAGATTTACAACCTATATAT
>CAYMPR010000120.1:0-1682 GCA_964392385.1 uncultured Christensenellaceae bacterium
ATAGCAAATGCAAGGATAAAGTTTTGGAAAGATTTTGAGGGTTGTGAACTACCAATAGAGCAAGCAGTAGGGCAGATAAGTATATGGGAGATATAGTGGAAATAGACATTGATAAATTAGCAATAGCAGACGAGATTTACGCTTTTTTGTGCGAGGTGCAAAATGGATAGCGGATTTTACAATATGGACTGTATGGAAGGAATGAAACAGTTTCCAGATAAGTTTTTCGATTTAGTTATTACTTCGCCACCATACAACTTAGGGAAACAACACCACACTGGTAATAATAGGTTTACGGCATATAATACATTTAATGATAATATGCCCGAAAACGAATACCAAAAATGGCAAATAAAAGTATTAAATGAAATACATAGAATCATTAAAGATGATGGAAGCGTATTTTATAATCATAAAAATAGAATAAGAAATGCTTTAACAATAAGCCCTTATGAATGGATTAATAAAAGCAGTCTTTTATTAAAACAGGAACTAATATGGTTTAATGGCTCTCAGAATTTTGACAAATGCAGGTTTTACCCCATGACTGAAAAAGTATTTTGGCTCTCTAAAACCAAAGAAACACTATTTACAAACAATATCAATCATCACGATTTATTTAATTGGAAAGCAGAAGGCACAAATGGGGAACATAAGCGTGCGTTTCCTATTGAAATGGTCTATGATATTCTTTCTTGTTTTCCTAAAGGATTAAAAGTTTTAGACCCATTTATGGGAAGTGGCACAACAGGTATTGCTTGCCACAAATTAGGTTTTGAATTCTGGGGATTTGAACTTGACCCCGATTATTACGCACTGGCCACCGACCGCCTTGAAGCGGTAAAAGCACAAATGACATTTTTTGATTAGGAGATAAAAGGAGGAAACGAAATGCAACAAGCAATAGCAGACGAAAGATGGGAAGCGTATAGGGGCAGAGCTTTTTAGGAGCTGAGGTAGAAATGGAATTAGAATTGAACAAAATATATAATATAGATTGTCAAAAAGGGTTAGAGGGTATTTGTGAACAATCTTTTGCGGATAAGATTATTTTTGTAAGTGATCCACCTTTTAATATTAACTATAAATATAAATCTTATAAGGATAATAAAAACGAAGGGGAGTATTATGAGTGGCTAGAAAAAATCTTTTCCCCTTTTCCTTGTGTTATAATACATTATCCTGAAGCATTATATAAGTTTTCGTTTCAAATCGGTAAATTCCCTGAAAGAGTAATATCGTGGGTTTATAATTCAAACACAAAAAGGCAACACAGAGATATAGGATTCTTTGGGGTTGCGCCTAATTTTAATCAAATGAAACAACCATATAAAAACCAAACAGACAAAAGAATATTAGAGAGAATGGAAAACGGAGAAGTGGGCGCAAGCTTATATGATTGGTGGGAAATTAACCAAGTAAAAAATATTAGTCAAGAAAAATGTGAGCACCCCTGCCAAATGCCCTTAGAAGTTATGAGAAGAATTATAGGTATATTGCCGTATAATGCGTTAATAATAGACCCTTTTGCAGGCACAGGCACTACTTGTTTAGCCGTTAGTATAATGAATAAAGAGCAAACAGCAAAAAGAAACTATATAGGTTTTGAGTTAGATACTGACTACTATAATTTAGCCGTTGAAAGACTAGAAGCTGAAAAAGCACAAATGACATTTTTTGAT
>CAYMPR010000121.1:0-1639 GCA_964392385.1 uncultured Christensenellaceae bacterium
TATTACGGATTCGCTATTGAAAAAGTCGGCGAAGAAAGGCTTAATTGTCCCGCCTGTTAAGGCTAACACTGAGCTTGTGCTTGCAATACGAAATATTTTAACCATGGTTGGAAATAATATAAGAAAGACAGAGATAAAGACTGGATATGATGTAAAGAGTGATTTTAATATTGCATTTCCTGATTCTCCGCTTAGGATGGAGGGAGCGGTGCCTAAAGAGATTAAGAAGCTCCCGAGGGTAGTTATATATCAAGATATTTCAGGTTCTATGAATTATGGACAATTGGACTATTGCCTTGCGGCTCTTAAAGAGAGTAAAAATCTAATAGGTAAAGCCGAGGTAGTCTTAAAGTTTTTTTCAGATTATATCTATCCTGGCGACTTTAATGCCCGTGAGAGGGATTTACGATCTAAAATGGGGCTTACCCCAATAGAAATAGTTGTTGCGGATATTATACAAGAACAAAAGAATCATTACCGTGCAGTGGATTATTTTGTTATGATAACGGATATGGAGGCTAATAACCCAACTCAATGGGTTTCAATGCTTAATGCTATTAAGAAGCCTTTTTATATTGTAACTAATAGTAAGGACACTATCCCTTTACCAAGCAGTGGATTAGTGACATTAAAAAGAGTAGCCTCTTTTAAACCCAAGGTATAGACATGGATATAATACAATTAAAATAATTTAGAAATAAGTAGGAGAAGCTAATGGCAACAAATCAAGATTCATCAAAAGAAATAAAAATAGTAGAGTTATTACAACAAGCATCATCTGACGAATATATGAAAATGCAGTCATTTATTGACCTTGCATTAAACTTAAAAACAAAGCAGAACGAATTAGACGTAATGGCGGCGGATACCCTTCCTTCTGCCATTTTAACTGCTTATTTATCCGATATTTTAGAGCCAAACGAGAATGGGGACTTAATACAAGTTGTAGCAGAATCCTCTGGAGAGCAGGTTGTGTTAGACAATATTTTCCAAAGGGTTGGGTTTCCAAGTCAAAAAATAGTGTATTCGTTGCTTAAAAATGGTATTGCTATTTTAAGGTTTAGTAAAGATACTGGTAGACATAAAAAAGGTAATACTGCAGCAAATGAAGATGTATTGGTAGAGGCACCAGGTAAAATACTTCCAGAGATAGAGGTAGTGCAAGATACTTATACAGTATTTCCTATTTTAGAGAGAGAGAAGTGTATAGGATATATTGAAATATTAAACAAAGACACTGCTTTTGGTAATTATAATAATTGGAAAATGGACTTATTGTCTTATTCGGATGTTGTAATTCATTCCCCACAGGATTTTGTTTATGTTAAGTTTGGGGTAAGTAGGTCAAGTGAGCCATTAACTTTACGAATAGAGAATAAAGATAAAACAATTAGTTCTTATACAATAGACGTAGGGTGTTCATTATTAGAAAACTCTTATGCTGCTTGGAAAACCTTGAGTATATTGCAGGATAGTATTGTTCTAGCATCTTTAATTAAGAATGCACAATTTATGTTAATACAAACAGAAGCGGGCTCTGCTAGCAAACAACAAATAGAGGCTGCAAAAATTCAAATGAAGAGTTTATTTGAGGGCAAGTTATCTTTGGGCAGAGATGGGATAAAACAATATTTATATC
>CAYMPR010000122.1:0-1540 GCA_964392385.1 uncultured Christensenellaceae bacterium
CATCTAGTTTAGTATCAAATGCTGTTAGTACACTAGCTAATAATTCTGACATCTTTTATCCTTATTGTGGGGGTATCCACCCTTCCCCATTTAATTTATCATATATGTCTTGTAATGTTGTGTTTGTCTGTAATACAAAGGCATTAAAGGCACTTTCTAACTCTGGAACCTGTCCTAAAAACCGAACTAACAAAGTTATCGTATTCCGCAACTCCTCCTCAACTTCCAAAGCCCTTGACACCTCACTATCAATTTTAGTATTTAATGCTTTTTCTTGTAAGTCTGCTCGTGTAATCTCTTGATTTATTACAACATTTTGTAATTCATTTAATATTCCAACCTCAACCTTAGTAAAGTAATCGTTTGCGGGCTTAGTTGCCATAGTACCAAAAGTAGCCACTCTATTTTCATCAAGAACACTCTCCCCGGCTATTTTAATATCTTCAACAGGAAAAACAGGAGTATCCTCACCGCTAGAAAAAGCAACCTCGTCTATAATCTCAATTTCAATCTCCATTGTAGACCCATATTGCCAATAATAAAATCCATCGGTGCCATTTTGTATATAGTGAAAAGGCATACGATTACGATAATCATTTAAATATGCAGCATTTGAAACACCCCCTTGTACGCTATATTCCGCATCTTGGGGGGTATCTCCTATATCATCAAAGTTATCAAAAAAGTTTGTCAATTAATAATATTCCTTTATCTGTATATATCTATTATTGTAATATATTTTTAAGCGCCTATTTGTCAAGAACGTCACTCATTTTAGGTAAAGACGTATCTACCACATCTGTAGAAATATCTGCCCCGCCTGCCTCACCACCCTCCTCTGCACCTCCCGCCATAGCCGCTTCCACATCACCGGTAATATCGTCAAGAGAATCGATGTCGCCACCTGGGAGCACACTACTCTCTGCTCCACCACCATCTTCTTTCCCGCTAGCTGCCACTGCTGGCTTTCTTTCACCATCTAATGCTTCCTGTAGAGAAGATAAGAGGGCCTTATCTGTAAATATTTGTTTAAGCATAGTTGATTTTAGATTTAATATATTATCTGCATTGGTTAAGTTCAAAAATTCAACAGTAGCTTGGAAAAGTCTTAATTGAGCGTCATACTTACTTAAGACAGTATTATCAATCTCTTGGTATGCCCGATGTATTTTTACTGAAAAACCATTAACAAGTTTTCTTAACCCTCGAGACTCCAAAATAACCTGTAATGTTTTTGTAATAAGTTCCGCATATAAACGCTTAAACCTTGAAACCGTTGACTTATACCTCTTTGTGTATTCTTCAACTGCACCACCACCATCTAATCCGCCTGCCCCATCAGTATACCCAAAGTTTTGTTTTGGAACATTCATTCCACCAAAAAATTGATTTACAAAGGGTGTTAAATAATATAGATTTCCAGGATTATATTCTCCACCTATCATCTGTGTGGAAATAGCTCCTTTCCCATTTTGAGTAAAAGTATATATGAAGTTTGGCTTGCTTTGAGGATATAAATATTGTTTTATCCCATCTCTGC
>CAYMPR010000123.1:0-1525 GCA_964392385.1 uncultured Christensenellaceae bacterium
CTCCCGATATAAAATAGTTTTCTATTGTACAATTAGGATAAATATTTTTTTGCTCTTCAGTTAAGGAAATTTCCTCGTATGTGTTACTTGGATCTATCAAAGAAGTATAGTTGTTTTCTCCAGTGCAAGAAATGGAAAATAATGGAAGTAATGCCAATAGAATTATTGCAAAACGGAGAAAGAATTGTTTATCTCGGAAAAAAGAAAAATTATTCATACGGATATTATTGCATATATCAATGTGATTTACAAAGGGAAATGGATTGACTAATATGGGCCTATTTGATATTATGACACTATGTTCGATTCTATTTCTCTAAGGCTATGCTATGAGATTTAGAACGGGGGTAAAAGCGAAAGTGATTTCCCTTCCAGTGCGAAAAGAACATCATCTTTTCGCGCTAGCATGCGCTTTTTTTATGGAGAGATGAATGAGAAAACCCAAGTTATTTACTTTAGCAATATTAATTTTATGTGTAATTTTGTCTTTTACACTATTTTCTTCTTGTAAACCAAATGAAGGAGGAATAGTAGTAGCTACAGACGATGAGTATACTCTTACCATAAAAGGTTTGGTCGATATAAACGGAAATCCTCTACAGGACTTCACTATTACAAAAGCAAAGATTAAGGAACTATATCAACTTAAGCCTGTCGAGTACACAACAGAGAACCCCTGTTTTGCTAGCGACAAAACAGATGATTTTGGAAATCCCATTCCTCATACCTTAAAGGGCGTGTATTTTGAAGATATATTGACGGAATATACACAAAGCGCTGAGATAGGAACTTATGGTAGCTTAACTCTTAACGCTACCGATAGTTATGTTACTGTAGCAACTGAAGATGTTTTTAACTCCTCCGGCAGGGGAAGCAAAATGATAATAGCGTTTGAATACGATGGGATATTACTAAACGAAAGCGAAAAAAGTGGGGCGCTTAGGGCAGTATTTCCTAATCAAATAGCTAATGTGTGGGCAAAAAAGCTTATTACAATAGAGGTATCAACGGACATTTTGCTTCCCCCGGCTGTTAATAAAGTATTCTTTTATGAACTATTAGATGAGGCATATAGGGGAAGTTATCAAATAGTTGAAGAACAGATTAATACTACATATTTTGGTATCGATATTTCTCTACTTATTGAAGGCGATGGCGATATTCTTCCTGTACAATCTACCGATAAGATGCATTTAGGAGCCTGGGATTATAACTCTGAACTTCAAGCATATAGCGAATATCAAGCTTGGACTAAATATGATGTTTACTCTTCGGGGTTTTTATTGGACCAAGTACAACAAGAGGGTGGAGAGATCGAGGAATTGTCCAGATCGCCAGTTTTTGATGGACCTGAGTTTAGTTCAGGGATGACAGTAAAAAATGTCTTTTCTATGTCAGCTTTTAATACTTCAATAGTTAGTATAGAAACCGCTCTTAGAAGATTTGATACCAATCTAGATAGCAAGATTTATCTAAAAGATATTTTAATGACATTAAATATGTATGATGATGATGAAACCTATGA
>CAYMPR010000124.1:0-1517 GCA_964392385.1 uncultured Christensenellaceae bacterium
TCGGCTAATAGCAGAGTGGGATCTGGGTCAATTATTTTTGAAGCTAGAAATACCGCCTCAGCAAGCATTTATTTGGGCTGGGTTCCAGATTCTGTAGAAAGTAGTATAACTTTCTCTGCTCCAGAGGAAATAGACCCTATGGTGCCCTCTTTTGCGCCTATCAATACTACGAGAGTAGATGACTTTACGAATAATTTTTATACTGCTAGCATTAGTCCTGAAGGAGACAATGGTGAACCTTCTGTTTTTAATGAAAATGGATTTAGGGTCCTGCCATATAAAGCATACCAAGGCCCCCCGGATTCAGTTGAGACCCAAGATTACTTTTATGTAATAAATGGAAGCGCTGAGCCAACTATTGTCGTAATGCAGGTAACTTTCGAAGGAGATAATGCTGCATTACTTAGAGTTGGGCTGTTTGTGAATGAAACCTATGTAGGAACGATAAGACCCTATGATGTAGACCCAATGGCAACGACTCATTGCGGACCGATTGTTGAGGGTGGTAACCCATATAGCGATGGCTTTATTGAGATTCCAACAGATATGGCTTTATCATTTGGCTTGGGAGGAAAAGTTGATGGCTCAACCGATCATTTTGTGAGGGTTGAGGTTGTTTGCTGGTATGATGGAGTTTGGCTTGATGAAGATTTTATGGATGGAAATGCTGAAATAGCGTTGGTATTTAGAGGACAAAAGGGTTTTAGTAATCCAAATGTTGTAACTAATCCGTAAAGTTTAGTTTCTTTTTCATAAATAATTTTGCCTTTTTCCAGTTATTATTATAAAAAAGTTGCTATTTACTTCTTTATTTAGCGCCTGCGCGCGCATAAAGTTAATTTAGTATTGTGTTTTGTTTGTGAATATAGTATATTAATCATATAAATGCATCGCTTACTCTATTGATATTAGCGAATGCTTGTGGAAAGGAGAACTTTAATGGGGATACAAAAAAAAGCTAAAGTATCCAAGCTCAATGAAAAGCAGAAAAAGATCCTTAACATCATAATAACTGTTGCTCAAGTAGTTTTGATCCTAGTAGCTGTAGTCGCTTCAATTATCATTCTTGTCAATCCAACCGGTGCTACAATTAGAGAAAAGGGGATAACTCTGATGCCGGTTCTATCCGACTCAATGGATGGAGATCAAGAAGACAGTTTCAAAGAGGGAGATCTGTTGATTGTTCATGCTCCTGATGCCAAAAAGTATGACCCTACAAAATTGGTTGTAGGTGATATCATTACTTTTGAGTGGACAGTAGCCGGACAAAAGATATATAACACTCACAGAATTGTCGATGTGGATGTTTTTGGAGATTCTGTAGTATATACTGCTAGAGGTGATAATCCTAATATCTTAGCAACTGATACACAGGTTGTTCCTGCAAACAAAGTACTTGGAATTTGTACTGGAAGCTTGAAAGGGGTTGGAAAAACTATAAGTTTCTTACAAACACCTTTGTATTTCTTATTGGTTATATTACTCCCCTTAGCTTTGTTGTTCATATATAACATCGT